>CAMOGZ010000019.1 GCA_946614405.1 uncultured Eubacterium sp.
GGCAGAGATAGAAGTCGAAGTAGTCCACTCCGCACTTCTCCAGCTGCTTCTCGAAGATCTCTTCCACCTTGCCGAAGTTGCCCAGGTCATAGCCCGGGAATTTATCTGCAAGATAGAAGTTATCCCTTGGATACTTCGCCAGAGCGCGGCCTACGACCTCTTCCGAATGTCCTCCGTGATAGCCCCAGGCAGTGTCATAATAGTTGATGCCGTTTTCCATGGCCAAATCGATCATCTCGGCCGCATGTTTCTCATCGATTCTCTCATCGTCTCCGTCAATAACAGGAAGGCGCATGCATCCCATTCCCATCAGAGACAGCTTCTTGTCCTGATAATCTCTGTAAATCATTTTCTCTCCTTGACTATAACCATACTATTCAGGGGCCGCAGTGCGGCCCCTGTACCTGTCAATATCTTAGAACCAGCCCAGTCCGAAGAAGTTGCTGATCTGTCCCAGCAGAACCAGCAGCATCATCAGCGGTGCGATGAAGCGGATGCAGATATGCCAGAATCCGCGCATCCAGAAGTGATGTCCGCTCTTCTCGATCTCGTCATCCACCCAGTCGTTCTCGATCCATCCAAAGATGATGGCCGTGCACAGAGCGCCGAAAGGCATCATCAGACCTTCCGACACCAGATCGAAGGTATCCAGCCATGTGCTCTGACCGAAGATCTGCGGGAAGCCGTTGGATCCCAAACCATCCAGAGCAACGACGGTGGCCTCGATCATGGAGGCGATGCCGATCAGCAGGAACACCTTGGTACGGTTGCCCTTGCCGCCGCGGCTGATGCTCCAGTCGATGGCTGCGGATCCCACTGCCTCATAAACGGAAATACAGGATGTCCATGCAGCGATGAATACCAGCAGATAGAACACGGTTCCGAAGATCGGTCCGAATCCTCCCATTGCCTGAAATACCGTCTGCAGTGTTACGAAAATCAGTCCCGGGCCTCCGGCAGGCTCCAGGCCTGCTGCGAAGACTGCCGGCATGATAGCGAGTCCTGCCATGACTGCTACGACCGTATCTGCGAAGGGAACGATGATGGCGTTCTGCTGAAGATCTTCCTCTTTCTTCATATAGGATCCATAGGTGATCATGATACCCATGGCAAGGGACAGCGAGAAGAACAGCTGCCCGCCGGCTGTTGCCAGCACGCTGATCCACCCTTTGCCCGCAAAGACTTCAAAGTTCGGCTTGAACATGAACTCCAGTCCGGCTCCTGCTCCCGGCAGTGTGACCGCTCTGATGATGACGATCACCAGCATCACGAAGAGCGCCGGCATGACGATGGTGGAGACTCTCTCGATTCCGGCCTCTACGCCGCGTATTACAACGAACAGACACAGGAATGCAAAGATCAATGTGAAGATCATGCTCTGGGCCTGATCCGTATAGAATCCTGCAAAGAACTCTCCGCTGTCTGCGCCGTTAACGCCCCAGGAGGCGCCGATAACGTCTCCGAAGTTTGCGACAATGTACTTAATGCAGTAGCCTCCCAGTACCGTATAGAATGCCAGAATGAAGAATGGCGACAGCCATCCCAGCCAGCCGACGAAGGTATACTTCTTCCCAAGATCCTGATAAGCCTCGATGACACCCTTTCCGGTCTTACGTCCCAGCGTCAGCTCAGTCAGGGTCATAGCGACACCGACCGTAATGAATAAGATCAGATAAATCAGAAGGAATGCGAATCCTCCGCTCTTTCCCATCTTATATGGGAAACCCCATAAATTACCCAGGCCTACCGCAGAGCCTATGGTTGCCATCAGGAATCCAAATTGACTCCCCCACTGGCCTTTTTGATTCTTTTCCATAATAAATCCCTCTCTTTTCTAGTCTCAAAAAACAAATCAGTACCCATTATTATACGTGGGTACTGATGAAAAGTCAATGTTGCGGAACAGATTTATATTATCTTCAGTCTTTTTGTCACTAAGCACAAATAACCGTCATTTCTGCTTTTCAATTTTGTATCCGATCCCCCAAACCACTTTCAGGTAGCGGGGCTCCCGCGGGTTGATCTCGATTTTCTCCCTGATTCTGCGAATGTGGACCGCCACTGTATTCTCCGGGTTATAGGAAGGTTCTTTCCATACTGACTCATAGATCTGATCCATGGAAAAGACCTGTCCGGGATGGCTGATCAGTAGTTCCAGGATGCCATATTCGATGGGGGTCAGTGCCACCGGCTCCCCGTCAACGGTCACCTGCTTTTGTACATCATCCAGAACCAGACCCCCGGTTCGGTAAACATCTGTCTTCTTCTCCATGCTCCCCAGATCCACATATCGTCTCAGCTGGGATCTTACTCTTGCCACCAGTTCCAACGGGTTAAAAGGCTTCGTAATATAGTCATCTGCCCCCACATTCAGTCCCGTGATCTTATCGTAGTCTTCTGATTTTGCAGAGAGAAGAATGATAGGAATATTTTTCTCTTCCCGGATCTTCATGGTCGCTTCGATCCCGTCCATTCGCGGCATCATAATATCCATGATGATCAGGTGGATCGTATCCTGCCCGAGAATCTTCAATGCGTCCAGACCATCATAAGCATAGAGGACCTGATATCCCTCATTTCTCAGATAAATACCTACTGCACGGGCGATTTCTTTGTCATCATCACATACCAAAATGTTCATTCTCTTTCTCCTCGCCTATGATGCTATCAGCCGAATCTTTCGATTCGGCTGATAAATATCTTACGATTTTCTTACTTTTCTTCCGGTTTCTTTGACAGCGGAGGAAGTTCTGCCAGTGTCTGGGTCATTTCCGATGACCGCGCCACGGCCGCAGGGTCTTCCGGTGTCTCATCGAAGAAGGACAGATTCGGTTTGGGCATCTCCTCCTTCGGCTCCGGTGACGGATCCAGTGTCAGCTCCGGCTTCGGTTCTTCTGCCGGTGCCGGTTTCTCCTCCAGGACCAGTGTGGGCTCCGGGATCTCTTCTGCAGGTTCCTCCGGCTTCTGCGGCGTAGCCGGCGCCGGTTTCACTTCCATTTCCGGAGGATCCAGATACGGAGATTCTTCCGGATCGATGTGCAGCGGGAGTCCGTGATAGTTCAGATAGGTCCCGTGGACCTTCCCGATCACCATCAGATTGATGATGAATAGGTACACTATCGTCGCAAGGAGTCCTGCAACAACCCAGTAAACCTGATCCAGACCGCCTCTCAGATCGCTGAGGGAATTGATCTGTCCGCCCCGGGTCTCCACCGCCTGAACGAAGGAGTTGCCCATGGCATACAGCATGAATCCCGCCAGAACGATGAAGATCAGAATACCCAATACATACAGGACCCATGTGGTGGTGCACTTGCGTCCATAGTGCTTGTCGTCATTCTTCCGGGCCACTTCCCCGCATCCGCCCATCAGATGAACGACTCCGAGGAGTGAAAAGATCCCGGCCAGAAGCAGCAGCAGTGCGCAGACCACCATTACCACAAGCACGATGGTGCCGGTCACTCTGGTGGCATCCATGGTGCTTACCACTGCAATGAAGCCCACCAGGACGACCACAAACAGGATCGCCAGGATCACCGCCCAGATCATGGCGGACCTGGACTTCTGGAACCGATGGGAATACTCTCTGACCTTCTTCAGTCCGGAGAGGATCATCAGAAATCCGATCAGAAGCAGAAATGATAATCCCAGGGAGACGTATGCCTGATACTTCTCCTCCACCAGCTGAAACGATGTATTAACACCGTTAAACACGCCGTTTCCAATGGATGCGAGTAGTTCCAGCCACATACCCAGCCAGACTCTCCGCAGTCCCTTCAGATTATATACCAGTTCATTTTCCATATTCTTTCTCCTCTCCTCATGAGTTGGTTGCCGCAGTATCAGTGTTTACCAGTTTCTGCAGCACCTGATTGGCGATGGGCGCTGCCACCTGCAGTCCCACGCCGCCCTTTTCCACGCAGACGATAAATGCATAGGGATAGTCCGGATTCTTGATGAAACCGGAGAACCAGGCATTGGATTCCCCGTTTCCGACTTCCGCGGTTCCGGTCTTCGCATAAATCTCCAGTCCCGGGAAGTTATAGGATCCGTATTCCTCTTCTACGTTATTCTTCATCATCTTCTGAAGGCGTTCCGCCGTCTCCTTCTCGATCATCCGGTCCGTTTCCTTTGGGATCTCCAGGTTTGAGTGGATCAGTCTCGGAACGACAGACCGTCCGTCCCGGGCGATGGCTCCCATATAGACCAGCATGGAGCAGGGATTCAGCTGATCCTTCCACTGTCCGATCCCGGCCCAGGCAAGGCTCAGATCGTCATTCTTGGGAAGGTCGAAGCTGCCTTCTGCATTATGCACTCCGTCGATGTCATAGCTGGTGGTCAGTCCCAGCTTCTTTACATATTTCCTCATGGTCTTGCCGCCGATCTCCTCCGTCAGATCTGCAAAGCCGCAGTTGCAGGAGTTCGAAAGGGCGGATGTGAAATCCACATGACCGTGGGCACCTGTACAGGTTATACTTTGTTCTCCATACTGCTTGTACCCGTCGCAGTCGTAGGACCAGTCATCCAGGTCCTCATAGTTCTCGATGGCCGCAGCCGATGTCACCAGCTTGAAGATGGACCCCGGGGTCATGGTTCCGATGAGGAACTTGTTCATGAATGTGCCGGACTCCGCCTTCTTCATACTGGGGGGATCCTTGGGGTCGAAGGAAGGAGTGCTCACCATGCAGATGATCTCTCCCGTCTCATAGTTGTATACCCCCACACAGCCGTTTCTGCCAGCCATGGCCTCATAGGCCTCCAGGCAGATGTCCTTGTCCACCGTCAGGGTGATGTCATTTCCCTTTCCGGTGACGCTGTAGGTGCCGGTGAGAATGTTATATCCAACGAGCTGCTCACGGAACGCGGTCTGGGCGGAGGTCGCCACTGCGCCGTCCGCATCTCCCACCGCATGGGCCGTGGCCCGCCGGGTCTCTTCATCCTTGTAATACTTGATCTTGCCGTTCTTGTTCCCTGCCAGGAGGGTCCCGTTCACATCATAGATCCGGCCTGTGGCCAGGTGTCCGTTGGAATAGATGTGATCGTTGAAGTAGTAGGTCGCCCAGTCCGCACCCTTGGTGGTGAACCGGTATACGAAGATACAAAGGCCGACAAACAGGAATGCGGCAAGGATCATGCACAGGATCGCTCTTCTCTCTAATTTCCTCATTCGTCTTCACCGCCTTCCCCCAGGCCCTTATCCTTCAGGCTTACTGCTATGCTGGCGTTCTGTCTGGTATCCGCCGCCTTCAGGAAGGCCAGGAGCCCCCATGTGGCGATCATGGATGTTCCTCCTGTGGATACGAAGGGGAACGTAACGCCGGTCAGCGGAAGCAGGTCCACCGATCCGAAGACGTTCAGGATCGTCTGCATCAGGAAGATGGACATGGCCGAGCATGCCGCAATGGTGTAATAGGTCGATCTTGCCGACATGATGGAACGGTATGCGAATATGGAGAGTGTGATGATGGACAGGACAGCCATCACTGCGATGATCAATCCCCACTCTTCCGTCAGCACGCCGAAGACCAGGTCGGTCTCGGATCCGAATATGGTCCGCAGCCAGCCGTTTCCGGCGCCCAGGCCGATGTATCCGCCGCTGGATGCCGCGGTCATGGTACGGGTCATCTGCATGCCCAGATCATTCATATTCTCTGGTTCCCACACATGTCCCCAGACCGCGAAACGAGCCGCGATATATGATGCAAATTTCAGTACCATCAGTCCCCCTGCCAGGGCGACGCCGGCTACGACGATGAGCTTGGTGAAATCGCCGCTTCGCAGGAAGGAGATGATCAGGAACGTTCCGAAGAAGATCAGCGCCGTTCCGAAGTCTCCCATCAGCGCCAGGCATCCGAAGCAGAAGATGGAAAATCCCGTGAATATCATGGTGTTATTCCGGTCAAACAGTTCGTCCAGAGAGGCCGCTCCCACCCAGATGTAGGCGATCTTCACCAGTTCAGATGGCTGCAGCGACATGCCGGCGATCCGCACCCAGTTGGTGGAACCGTTGTCCGTATGGCCGAATACCAGGTTGATCAGCAGCAATACCGCCGCTGCGATGTACATGACTTTCTTGATGGAAATGGTACGCTCCAGCTCCCGCAGGAAGGTGCACATGAAGAAGAACAGTCCCACACCGAGCACGATGGCGACGAACTGTTTCAGCACCTGATCCGGCAGACACGTGGATGTGACCGCCAGACTCAGCGTGGAGAGGAAGAAGGCGATGGTCTCCATCTCAAATCCCCGCCTCTTCATGCTCCGAAGAAGAATCACGTAGGCCCACATGAGAATGCACATTCCCACGAAGGAGATGGTGATTTGGGAGGTATACGTGTCTCCCAGGGAGATCTTCAGCTGCAGGATGGTCATCACCTGGAACACCGTCAGCGCCAGAAGTGAGGGCCACGGCGAGAGGAGTATGGTATCTTCCTTTCTCCAGAGGATGTTATTCCTGCGTTCTTCGATACTGATGGGGAACAAAGTACACTCGGCTCCGCCGAGGCGGATCTGGTCTCCCGCCTGGATGTTCACCGTTGCCCCGGGCCGCAGCCGGCGGCCGTTTACGGCGGCTCCGTTCTTGGATCCCAGGTCCATGTACTTCCAGATTCCCTCATTATCCCGGGTCAGCGTCCCGTGATTCCGGGACACGCTCATGTCGTCGATCCTCACATCGCAGCTCCTGGCCCGGCCCAGAACGTTCTCCCAGTGGGTCAAAGGCACGTTAGTATGCTCTCCGATGTGGAAATAGGCCCATACCTCCGAAGGATTCTTACTCTTCAGGAGGGAAAGGATCGCTTTCAGCAAAATAAATAGAGCAAGGAAAATGAAGATCCACCGGGCAAAGGCGGTATACACCTGATCCGCATTATCTGCTGCATCCAGCACCGCGGAAATGCCGTCCGGTATGATCTTAACTATATTTCCGAGCCCTGTTAAAAAGTTCGAAATAAAATCCATGGATGATTGACTCCCCCTAATCGCAATGCCTCAGTTGACGTGGGTTCTGTACATTATTACCCACATTAATATTCTAACATATATCGCAAATGGGTACAACCCGTGCTTTTCAACACAAAAAAACGAGGCCGTTTCCGAAGAAACGGCCCCGCGCACTTACAATAATATGAACTTACTGCAGAGTTGCCATGTAGTTCAGGGTTCTTACCAGCTGGCTTACATAACTCATCTCATTATCATACCATGCAACGATTCTGACCTCGAAGATGTGAGTTCCGCACTGCTGTGCCAGAGTCTGAGTTGCGTCAAACAGGGAACCATAGCTCATGCCGATGGTGTCGCTGGATACGATCTCATCCTCAGTATATCCGAAGGATTCATTGGCAGCAGCCTTCATAGCCTCGTTGATACCCTCTACGGATACGGTATCGGTCATATCTTTCAGAGTTGCGTCCAGGATGGTGATGGAACCACTTGGAACCGGGCATCTCTGAGCGGAACCGATGAGTTTGCCGTCCAGTTCAGGAATTACCAGGCCGATAGCCTTGGCAGCGCCGGAGCTTGTCGGAACGATGTTCATAGCGCCTGCTCTGGAACGTCTCTTGTCACCCTTTCTCTGGGGTCCGTCCAGGATCATCTGATCTCCGGTGTAAGCGTGGATGGTGGTCATGAATCCGGTTCTGACCTCTCTGTACTGGTTCAGTACCTTAGCCATCGGAGCCAGGCAGTTGGTGGTGCAGGAAGCTCCGGATACGATGCGGTCTTCCGGCTTCAATGTCTCGTGGTTGGTTCCGAAAACGATGGTCGGAACGTCGTTTCCTGCAGGTGCAGAGATCAGGACCTTCTTAGCACCGGCATCCAGGTGAGCCTGGGACTTAGCCTTGGATGTGTAGAATCCTGTGCACTCCAGAACGATATCGATGTCCAGGTCGCCCCAAGGCAGGTTCTTTGCATCCGGCTCAGCGTAGATCTTGATTCTCTTGCCGTCAACGGTGATGGACTCATCGTCGTTCTCGACAGTATGGTTGTGGTGATATCCGCCCTGTACTGTGTCATACTTCAGCAGGTATGCCAGCATGTCAGGCTTGGTCAGGTCGTTGATTGCAACGACTTCGAAATCTGGGTCTTCGAATACCTTTCTGAAAGTCAGTCTTCCAATACGTCCAAATCCGTTAATAGCTAATCTGATACTCATCTTGAGATCCTCCTTTTGTTTTATCTTTAAGATAGCTTTTATTTTCATCTTCCTGGGTCCCGGCGAGGATCCGGTCTGCGACAGACCGTGCCTCCTCCTTGTTCCAGAGAGAGAATTCATAACGAGTGGCTGCGATTTTCCCGCAGCTTACGCTGAAGCCCACGGGGCCCAGCGCCAGTAATACCGGAATCAGTCCCGGGTCTGCGGCGGCTTCTCCGCAGATCTCCACCGGGATCTGCGCCTGCCTTGCACAAAGGCAGATCCGGCTGATGCTGCGCAGAACAGCGGGATCGTATACCGAATACGTTTCCGCATCCCGCAGGTCGCCCCGGTCCGCGCACATGGTATATGCAGTGAGATCATTGGTGCCGATGCTGAAGAAGTCTGCCTCCTCCGCCAGAAGATCTGCGATCATCACAGCGGCAGGTGTCTCCATCATCACGCCCAGCCCCACAGCAGGATCGAATTCCTTTCCCTCCTGTGTAAGCTCCGCGATGCACTGATCTCTCAATTTCTTCACCTCACGGACCTCCGAAACGGTGGTGACCATGGGGATGATCATGCGCACATTCCCGAAAGCTCCTGCCCTCAGGATCGCCTTCAGCTGGGTCCGAAGGATCTCCGGCTCCATAAGGCTGCGCCGTATGCCGCGGCATCCGGGAATGCTCTGCAGATAAGGCATCTCCTTATCGCCGCCTGCATCCAGTGTCCGGATGAACACCGGCCTTCCTTCAAATATCTTCACTATACTGCGGTAAGCCTCAAACTGCTCATCTTCCCCCGGCGCCGTGAGCCGGTTCAGAAAGAGGAACTCTGTCCGCAGAAGACCGATCCCCTCGGCCCCATTCGCCTTAGCCGTCTCGGCTTCTGTGAGATCACTCACATTGGCCAGGATCATCTTCCTCTGGCCGTCCGCCGTCCGGGTAAGCTTATCCCGGAACTGCGCCAGTTGGCTTTGTCTCTTGCGGAAGGCCTCCGCCTTGCCTTTGTACTTATCCTGATCGTCCCCGGAAGGATCGGTCAGTACGATTCCTTCATTTCCATCCAGGATCACCGGATCGCCGTCTCTGGCGTCTTCCAGGATCCCCTGAACTCCCAGCACCACCGGGACTCCCAGCGTCCTGGCCAGGATCGCTCCGTGGGAGGCATATCCTCCGCCTGCCGTTACGATCCCTCCGGGAGGGTTGTCCCTCAGCCTGGCTACAACGGACGGAAGCAGATCCTCCAGGATCAAAACCGTGTCCCTGGTGACCCAGGAAAGATCGATCTCGCCTTCCCCCTGAAGCAGCCGCAGCAGGCTGTTCCGAATGTCGGCCATGTCCGCCGCCTTCTTCAGCGATGTCCGATCTCCGGCCCCCTGGTGCATCCGGATCACGGAATTCATGATCCTCTCCGCCGCAGCCTCGGCCGAATGGCCTCTGCCGATCTCGTCGGTGATCTGCTGCAGTGTGAAGGGGTCCATCGCCATGCGAATGTGCCCTCGCAGGACCTCGCCCCTCTTGCCGGTGCCGGCCTGTTCTATCTCCTTCGCCAGCTTCTCCGTATCCAGGCAGTAGGTCTCCAAAGCCTTCAGAAACCGGCGGTTTTCTTCTTGTATATTATTTCCGGAAGGGAGTGCCTTTTCCTTTGGGCGGGGGTCGAATACTTTCACCGTCCCGGCACAGATCCCTTCGGCTGCTGCAATTCCTTTCCTGATCATCGCATCATCCCTCCTTCGAAGCGCTATCCCTCGATCTGCTTCAGGCAGCTTCGGATGGCTTCTGCGGTGGCAAGTCCCGGGCTGAATGCGGTGGCTGCTCCCGCCGCACTTCCCAGATCCAGCGCATGCTGCCAGTCTCTGGTCCCGGCATATCCTGCCACAAAGCCTGCAACCATGGAATCTCCGGACCCAACGGTATTCACCGCATCCCCGGCCGGCACTCCGCAGGTGTAGACGTTCCCATCCTCTGAAAGAAGCATGGCCCCGTCCTGTCCCAGGGAAACGATCACGTTCCGCGCCCCCAGCTTCTGCAGGTTCCGGGCACCCTGTTCCGGGCTGATCTTCTCACCCAGGATCTCGGTCAGTTCCTTATGATTGGGCTTGACCAGAAATGGTCTGTATTTCAAAGTGCTCAGAAGGATCGGCCCGCTGGTGTCCACCACGGCAGAGACCTGATTGCGGCTGCAGATCTCCAGGAACCTGTCATAGGTGTCCTCCGGCAGCCTCCGGGGAATGGATCCTGACAGGATCAGGGTATCTCCCTTGCCCAGCAGGCTCAGCTTCTCCTCCATCTGCTTCAGATGTCTCTCCTCGGGGACCGCGCCCTGTCCGTTGATCTCGGACTCCTGGTCCGCCTTGATCTTGACATTGATCCGGGTCATCCCTTCTTCTATTGTGATGAAGTCGGTCTCGACTCCCTGCCGCCGGAGGCCTTCCTCCAGGGCTTTCCCTGTGAATCCCGCCACAAAGCCCAGCGCTCTGTTTGGGATCCCCATATTGGTAAGAACCACCGACACGTTGATTCCCTTGCCGCCGAAATAGCACTCTTCCCGGCTTGAACGGCTGATCCCGCCCGCCAGGAGCTGATCAAGATGCATAACGTAGTCGATGGCCGGGCTGATGGTTAACGTGTAGATCATTCCTGAACTTCCTTAACTGCCGTCAGTTCCCGGTAGACCGGGTTGGTCAGACGGTCTGTGATGATACATACATTATTCAGACGGCTGAATGTCACAGCCGAGATATGGTCGAACTTGGTACTGTCGCAGAGAACGTAGGTCCGGTAGGAATGTTTGATAGCCTGTGACTTGATCTTGGCCTCATCCATTTCCGGAGTGGTGCACCCCTGCACCTCATCCACACCATTGGCTCCCATGAAGCACTTGGTGAAGTTGCAGTTCTCGATATATTCCATGGCGCCGGCTCCCACCAGAGCCTGTGTCGCAGACTTCAGCTCTCCGCCCGGGAGAAATACCCGGAATCCTCTCTTCACCAGGGCCGCTGCATTCTGCAGACCGTTGGTGATGAAGGAGACACTGTCCCGCAGCGCCGGATCGATGTAAGGGATCATATACTGAGTCGTGGTCCCCGCATCGATGTAAACAAAGTCATTCTCGTCGATAAGTGTCGCCGCATATTTTCCGATGGAATCCTTCTCCTTCTGATTGAATTCCGCACGGATCGATACATCAGAATCCACAGTATCGATATTCTGCTCCAGAGACACCGCACCTCCGAACACCTTCCGAAGCTTACCCGCCTCAGACAGTTCGATGATATCCCTGCGGATGGTAGACTGACTGATGCTCAGTTCCCGTGCAATATCAGAAACCTTGATGGCATTTCTGCCGGAAAGCGCATTCATTATATAATTGAAACGTTCTTCCTGAAGCATCATTCCGCCCCCTTCCTCTACTCAATAATAGCATGAAATCGAGCAAAGTCAAGCATAAACGTGCATATTCCGCCCCATTCCCTGCACAAATTTGACCGAGTTTGTGCTGAACACCTGGATCCCTTCCTTCCGCAAGAGCACTTCCCCCGCAGAGAAACACCCTCACCTTAATACCGTTTGTCCTACAGACCCCGATCGCTTCACCCCACAAGAGCGCTCCCTTGTGAGACCAATCCCCTCAGACCTGGCAGCGCTCCTGCAGGTGAGGGGCAGCGGCTCCTTCGTCGAGCACGTCACGGTCAAGCGCCGCCCGGGGCCTGGTG
>CAMOGZ010000020.1 GCA_946614405.1 uncultured Eubacterium sp.
CAGAAGCCATTTCTCCGTTTTACCTTCCACATTGACGTCGATCTTCACGGTGCAGGCGTTGATCTCTTCGGATTCATCCAGCTTGTCCAGCATTCCGTTGGCCCGCAGATACTTGGCTGCCAGAGTTCCCATATCCATGAGGTTGATGGGCTTGGTCCGGTTCAGCTCTTTGCGGGTCTCCAGATAATCTTCGTAGGTCTTCTGGATCTCCGGATCCTCGAAACGCACACTGTCAATGGTGGTGTTGAATGTGGTGTGACGGCAATGATCCGACCAGTAGGTGTCGATGACTTTGATCTCTGTGATGGTCGGGTCGCGGTCTTCACTTCTGAAATAGTCCTGGCAGAACTTCAGATCGCCCAGATCCATGGCAAGACCACGGGAAACCAGGAACTCCTCCAGACCCTTCTCGTCCAGGTCGCGGAATCCCTCCAGGTGTTCCACTGTTGTGGGGATCTCATATTCCGTCTTCAGCGTCTCATAGGTGCCGAGTGTGGCCTCTCTGGCCTCCACCGGGTTGATGACGTATTTCTTGATCACGGCAAGGTCCGCCTCGCTGAGATCTCCGCTGAGGATATAGACCTTGGCGGACTTCACCTCCGGCCGCTCACCTTTGGAGATCAGCTGAATACACTCTGCTGCGGAATTGGCCCGCTGGTCGAACTGTCCCGGCAGAAACTCCACTGCGAACACATGATCGTCCTCAGCATACTGAAGCTCTTCCGATGCGTCATCTACCTGGGGTTCAGAGAACACCGTGCGGATAGCGCCGTCGAAGATCTCCTTCGGAAGGTTCTCCACATCATAGCGGTTGACGATGCGAAGATCCGTCAGGCCCCCGATCTGGAACAGGCCCTGGATTTCCTTCTTCAGAGATTCTGCTTCACTGGCGAATGTCTTTTTCTTTTCTACGTATACTCGATAAACCATTAGTCCTCCTTCAATGCCTGTAATGCTCTCTGACCAATATCTGTACGATAGAAACCGTTGTCGAATTTGATTTTGTGCACGGATTCATAGGCCTTGTCGATGGCCTCGCGGATATCTTTACCCCTCTCGGTCACGCCCAGAACGCGTCCTCCGTTGGAGAGCAGCGATCCATCCTCGGCGACCTTGGCGCCGGCAACATATACATTGCTCACGTCTTCCGGGATCTCCATAGGACAGAGCTTATCATAGCTGCCAGGATATCCTTTGGTGGCCATGACCACGCAGCATGCCGCATCGTCTGCGAAATTGACTTCTGCGTCTGCCAGAGTTCCCTGGGATACATGCTCCATGATCTCAAAGAGATCACTGTCCAGAAGCGGCAGTACCACCTGGGTCTCAGGATCGCCGAAGCGGCAGTTGTATTCGATGACCTTGGGTCCGTCTTCCGTGATCATCAGGCCGAAGTACAGGCAGCCTTTGAATGTCCTGCCCTCGCGGTTCATGGCGATCATGGTCGGAAGGAAGATCTCCTCCTCGCACTGCTGCGCCACTTCTTCAGTATAATATGGGTTGGGCGCCACGGTTCCCATACCTCCGGTGTTGGGGCCCTGATCGCCGTCATAAGCGCGTTTGTGATCCATGGAGGAAATCATCGGGATCAGTGTATTTCCGTCCGTAAAGCTCAAAACAGAGACTTCCGGGCCGGTCAGGAATTCTTCGATGACGACGCAGCTGCCGCTTTCACCGAAGACCTTGTCTTCCATCATGGAGTGAAGGGCTTCCTTCGCATCGTCTCTGGTCTCGCAAATGATGACGCCCTTTCCCTTGGCCAATCCATCTGCCTTGACGACAACCGGGATCCGGCATTCTTCCACATAGGCCAGTGCCGGCTCCAGTTCTGTAAAGATCTCATATTCCGCTGTGGGAATGCCATATGCTTTCATGAGCTGCTTGGAGAAGGCTTTGCTCCCCTCAATGATGGCGGCATCCTTGTTGGGCCCGAAGCAGGGAATCCCCTCTGCCTCGAGAAGATCCACAAGCCCCATGACCAGTGGATCGTCCGGAGCCACTACCGCAAAGTCCACCGGATGGGTCTTCGCAAATTCCACGATGGCAGGAAGATCCTCTGCGCCGATGGGTACGCATTCGCAGTCCTTCTCCATTCCGCCGTTTCCCGGAAGAGCGTAGATATGAGTCACCTTGGGACTTTCTTTGATCTTGCGGATGATCGCATGCTCTCTGCCCCCCCCGCCGATTACCATTACATTCATGTCAAAACCTCCTGCATTAATGATGGAACAGTCTCATGCCGGTGAATGCCATGACCATGTCGTATTTGTCACAGGTATCGATGACATTCTGGTCCCGTACGGAACCTCCCGGCTGAGCGATATAGCTGACTCCGCTCTTGTGTGCGCGTTCGATGTTATCTCCGAAGGGGAAGAATGCATCGCTTCCCAGCGCAACGCCTGAGATGGTATCGAGATAGGCTCTCTGCTCTTCCCGGGTAAAGGGCTTGGGCTGCTCCGTGAACAAAGTCTGCCATACGCCGTCCTTCAGAACATCCATGTATTCCTCACCGAGATATACGTCGATAGTATTATCTCTGGTGGCTCTCGGAAGATCCGGCAGGAACGGAAGCTCGATCACGCGGTCGCTCTGACGCAGGTGCCAGAAATCCGCCTTGCCTCCGGCAAGTCTGGTGCAGTGAATGCGGGACTGCTGCCCTGCTCCGACACCGATGGCCTGCCCGTCTTTGGCATAAGCAACGGAGTTGGACTGGGTGTACTTCAGAGTGATCAGAGCCACCACCAGATCCCGTTTGGCCTCATCGGTGAATTCTTTATTATTGGTAACTATATTCGTAAGATCATCCGGTCTCACCCGGTAATCGTTGCGTCCCTGTTCGAATGTCACGCCGAATACCTGCTTGTGCTCTGCCGGCTGGGGGACATAATCCGGATCCACCTGGATGATATTATATCCGCCCTTCTTCTTGGACTTGAGGATCTCCAGGGCTTCCGGCGTGAAACCGGGAGCGATGATCCCGTCGGAGACCTCACGTTTCAGGATCTCTGCGGTGGTCTTGTCGCAGGTGTCGCTGAGAGCGACCCAGTCGCCGAAGGAAGACATGCGGTCCGTTCCCCGGGCTCTGGCATAAGCTGTGGCGATGGGAGAATCGTCCAGACCCTCGATGTCATCCACGAAGCAAGCCTTCTTCAGGGTCTCACTCATGGGAATGCCCACTGCTGCGGATGTGGGGCTGACATGTTTAAAGGATGTTGCTGCAGGCATGCCAAGGCTGTCAGACAGTTCCTTTACCAGCTGCCAGCTGTTGAAGGCATCCAGGAAGTTGATGTATCCGGGTCTTCCGTTCAAGATATTGACCGGAAGGTCACTGCCGTCATCCATATAGATCCTGGCTGGTTTCTGATTGGGATTGCATCCGTATTTCAGTTCAAATTCTTTCATTTATTCGGTCTCCTGTTCGTGTTTATTCATCATGATCGCATCCGTCTCCCCTGTTTCAATATCCGTGTACTGGACATAGAGGGAGATGCGATTATCCGCATCCAGATTGTCCCAGATCTCGTCGAAGAATTCCTCGATATCATTGGGGATCTCGATCCTCTCCGGCTCACCCTGGAAGGTGGGGATTGGATTCCCGTCTGTTACATAAGTATGGATGAAATGACCTGTTCCCGGAAGGGCCGGATATTCAAAGAAATACCGGCTGCAGGCACTTCCTTCCTCATCTGCACTCTTCAGAATGCTCATCTTATAAGTGAATCCTTCCTCATGACCGAAGTCAAGGATCCCGCTGATTCTGGGAGTCCAGTTCGGTCCGTCCGGCTCAAACTGGCGCATCCGCAGTGCCGATTCAAAGGTATTGCCAGCGGCGATATGATCATAGATGGTATCGGTCTGATCGCCGTTGGTCACGATGATCTGACTGCCGATATTACGGATCGGATAGTAGATGATCAGAGAAGGATCTTCCACCTTCGACTCATCGAAGGGCTTGATCATCAGATCCTCACCATCCATCTCAAAAATGCGGTTCCTGCTGTTTTCAGAGCGTCCCATGATGAAGTATGCCGTGACGGCTTTGGTCCCGTCCTCGCTGCATCCGATGATGATGCCACGTCCGACATAGGGATTCCCCTCAATGCGCTCGCGGATGGGTTTCAGTTCATATACATTCATGCCTTTGTTCCTTTCACGATTTCTGCTGAAATATCTTCTGTTGCCCTGGGAAGCAGGATCCACTCCGCCTGTTCCATGACTCTCCGCTGCAGGATCTCCGGGGTGTCCCCTTCCTGTACTTCTACAGCCTTCTGGGAGATGATCCGTCCCCCGTCGGGGATCTCATTCACATAGTGCACTGTGGCGCCGGTGACCTTGACCCCGTAGTCCAGAGCTTTCTCGTGGACATGCAGTCCATAGCATCCTTTCCCGCAGAAGCTGGGGATCAGAGCCGGATGGATGTTGATGATCCGGTCCGGGTACTGCCGGATAAAGTCAGGACTGAGGATCTTCAGGAATCCGGCAAGAACGATCAGGTCGATGTCCCGTTCCTGAAGGATCGGGATCAGGGATGCCTCATCTTCCATGACGACGGATTCAATGCCATTATCTGCTGCTCTGGTCAGGGCATAGGCGTTGGGGTTACTGGCCACCACCAGGACGATCTGTCCGCTGTGGAGGATGCCGCTATTCTGGGCATCGATCAAAGCCTGCAAATTGGTTCCTCCGCCGGAGACCATTACGGCAATGTTTGCTTTTTCTTTTAACATATCGTTACGCTTTCTTCTGATTCCACAACTTCGCCTAAGACATAAGCCTCTTCGCCGGCTTCCTTCAGTGCTGCCAATGCTTTGTCCACATCCTCCGGAGCAACGATGCAGGTCATGCCTACACCCATGTTGAAGGTATTAAACATATCACGCTCCGGGATACCGCCCTCCTTGGCAATCAGCTCGAAAATCGGGAGAACGCGGACATCGCTGCGCTGAATGCGAACACCGATCCCCTCGGGCAGGCTCCTTGGAATGTTCTCGTAGAAACCGCCTCCGGTGATGTGAGCCACGGACTTGACCGTAACGGCATCAAACAGCTTCAGCATTGGTTTGACGTAGATTTTGGTCGGAGTCAGGAGAGTTTCTCCCAGAGATTTTCCTCCCAGCTCGTCATATTTCTTATGCAGATCCGCATTCTCCACGTCGAAGACTTTGCGGACCAGTGAGAAGCCATTGGAATGGACGCCGGATGACGGAATGCCGATCAGGACGTCCCCTGCCTTGATGGTGGTCTTGTCCAGGACCTTTGACTTGTCCACGACTCCCACAGCAAATCCTGCCAGGTCGTATTCATCCTCCGGATAGAATCCCGGCATCTCTGCTGTCTCTCCGCCGATCAGGGCTGATTCCGACTGGACGCAGCCTTCCGCAACGCCGGAAACGATCTTGGCGATCTTCTCCGGAACATTCTTGCCGCAGGCGATATAGTCCAGGAAGAACAGCGGTCTGGCACCAACACAGATGATATCATTGACACACATGGCAACACAGTCAATGCCTACGGTGTCATGCTGATCCATCAGAAAAGCCAGTTTCAGTTTGGTTCCGACTCCATCGGTTCCGCTTACCAGCACCGGATCCTGGATCCCATTCATGTCCAGATGGAACAGTCCGCCGAAGCCCCCCAGATCAGAGGTATCGCCGAAGACCATTGTTCTGGCAATATGCTGCTTCATCAATTCCACGGACTTGTATCCTGCAGTAATATCAACTCCGGCAGCCTTATAACTTTCGCTGAAACTTTTGCTCATTGTCAATCTCCTTTTCTTCGCTGTTCATTAATGATTAAACTTTTCTTCGATGGCGCGGTTCTTGGTGAGTACCTTCTCTGCCGCGGCCTTTCTCTGCTGATTCAGACGATCCGCCAGATCCCGGTCGGATACGGCAAGGATCTGTGCTGCCAGAAGTCCCGCATTCTGAGCTCCGTCGATGGCAACGGTAGCCACAGGGATCCCTCCCGGCATCTGAACGGTGGACAGGAGTGCATCAAGTCCATCCAGTGTGGAAGACTTCACGGGGATACCGATCACGGGAAGTGTGGTATTGGCCGCGATGGCTCCTGCAAGGTGGGCAGCCTTTCCGGCGGCTGCTATGATCACGCCGAATCCGTTCTCTCTTGCTTTCTCAGAGAATTCCTTTGCTTCTACCGGTGTACGGTGTGCAGAATATACATGCACTTCATAGGGTACCCCAAGCTCATCCAGTGCATTCATTGCTTTCTCAACTACAGGAAGATCGCTGTCGCTTCCCATTACGATTCCTACTTTTTTCATTCTCTACCTCCTGTTTTATATACTGTTCGCATCCAGATAGCTCTGGAGGATCAAAACGGCTGCCTGTTTGTCGATCACCTGTTTCCGCTTCTGTCTGCTGACGTCCGCCTCGATCAGGACACGCTCCGCCTGCATTGTGGTGAGGCGTTCATCCTGCCATACGCAGGTGACCCCCTTCATCGCCGTACTTCTCATCTTGTTTTCCAACATGGTACGGAATTCCCGCACCTTCTTCGTCTGTTCGCTGTCTTCTCCATTCATGCTGAGGGGCAGTCCGATCACGATGGTATCACACTCATATTCCTTCACCATGTCCAGGATCTTGCCGGTATCCTTGCGGATCCCCACCCGTTCCAGTGTCATGATGCCCTGAGCGGTGATGCCCAGAGGATCGCTGAGTGCGATTCCAACGGTCTTATCCCCAACATCCAGTCCGATTTTCCTCATAGATTCACTCACCTTAACAAGGAGTTTCTGGTTCTAGAATCGGAAACTCCTTTCTTCCAAAAAAGAAAGGCAGGCTAATAGTAACCTGCCTTGATCCATACTAAAAACATTATTTCTTCAAATACTCTTTCAGGATCTCTTCCAACAAATCATCTCTGTCAATGCGGCTGATCATCAGTCTCGCATTGTTGTGACTGGTGATGTAGGACGGGTCGCCTGACAGAATATATCCAACCATCTGATCGATACCGTTATAGCCTCTCTCTTCCAGCGCATCAAACACCATCTCTAATACTTCCTTAGTAGATCTCTGCTGTGTTTTGCTAGCATCAAACATAATAGTTTTCTTATCCATAATACGACCTCCTTCATTCTGACCGGTTATCCGATCTTTTCTTTATTATACTATGATAACAGTTCTTCTGCAACCTTAAATGCTTCTGAAATTCCATCCGGATTCTTTCCTCCGGCCTGGGCCATGTCGGCTTTTCCGCCGCCGCCTCCTCCCACACAGGCTGCGATAGGCTTGATCATCTTGCCTGCGTGGAGACCCTTCTCCTGCAGGTCATCGGTGATGGAAACCAGCATGGTGACCTTGCCGTTGGTTTCTGTGGCAAAGACCATTACCACATTTTTGAATTCCTTCTTGATCTCATCAGACAGGCTGCGCAGATCATTGATATTATAATCCGTAAAGGATCTGGTGATCAGGCGGACACCGCCGATCTCCTTTGCGTCCTTGAGCATGTCGGAAGCAGATCCCATGGAAGCCTTCTTCAGCTCCTCCAGTTCCTTCTTGGTGGCACGGAGTTCTTCCATAACGGATGCTGCACGGAGCTCAGCCTGGTTCGGCTTGGACTTCAGGGATGCTGCGATGTTTCCGATGGCCGTCTCGGCTTTGTTTGCTTCTTTCAGGACGCCGGTACCGCTGACTGCAACGATACGTCTGACGCCGGATGCGATGCCGGACTCGCTGACGATCTTCACGGAGCCGATCTGTCCGATGTTGGCTACATGGGTTCCTCCGCAGAGTTCGATGCTCCAGTCACCGCAGCTTACAACGCGGACGACGTCGCCATACTTCTCTCCAAAGAGAGCCATGGCGCCCAGCTTCTGTGCCTCTGCCAGGGAAGTCTCCACCGTATTCACCGGAAGGAACATGGTGATCTTCTCGTTCACCAGATCCTCGATCTTCTGAAGATCATCCTTGGAAACGGCCTCGAAGTGAGTGAAGTCAAAGCGCAGCTCATCCGGGCTGACGTAGGATCCAGCCTGTTCCACGTGGCTGCCCAGTACCTCACGCAGTGCGCGCTGGATCAGGTGGGTCGCGGTATGGTTCCTGGCCGTCATGTTCCGGCGCAGTACATCTACTGTACAGGTTATGGTCTGCCCCTTCTCCACGGAACCATTGGTCACGGTTCCACGGTGAGCAAAGATTCCCTTGGACTTGGTCACATTCTGGATCTGGACTTCACATTCCGAAGTGTGGATCACACCATGGTCTGCTACCTGTCCGCCGCCTTCTGCATAGAAAGGAGTATGATCCAGATAAAGGACGACGTCCTCTCCTGCAGATGCGAAGTCTGCTTCGGTTCCTTCCTTGCGGATGGCAAGGATGGTTGCCTCTTCTTCCAGTGTGGTATAGCCGTCGAATACGGTCTCCGGGATATCCAGAACGACTTCTGCCTCTTCCCATCCCAGATCCTCGGTGTCTTTCCGTCCGGCTCTGGCCTTCTGCTTCTGTTCCTGCATGGCTGCATCGAATCCTTCCACATCAGCAGTCATGCCGTTTTCGGAAAGGATCTCTTCTGTCAGCTCCAGTGGGAATCCGTAGGTATCGTAGAGTTTGAAGGCTTTGTCCCCGGCAAGGCAGGTCTCCTGCTTCTCCTTCATCTCCTGGATGTACTCGGAAATGATGGACTCGCCCTGGCCCAGGGTCGCAGCAAACTGTCTCTCTTCTGCGGAGATGATCTTCTTGATGTACTCCTGCTTCTCAACAAGTTCCGGATATGCTTCGCCGGATACTTCGATTACTTTGTCTGCAAGGCCTGACAGGAATCCCTGTGGGATCCCCAGCATTCTGCCGTGGCGGGATGCGCGGCGGATCAGACGGCGAAGCACGTAGCCTCTTCCCTCGTTGGATGGAATGATGCCGTCGCCGATCATGAATACCATGGAACGGAGATGGTCAGTGATGATACGCAGAGAAATATCTGCCTTCTCATCACCGGCTTCATATTTGACTCCTGCCAGTTCTGATACGCTGTCCAGAATGTGGCGGATGGTATCGATATCAAAGATGGAATCCACTCCCTGCATAATGCAGGCAAGACGCTCCAGACCCATGCCGGTATCAATGTTGGGATGAGCCAGGTCGCTGTAGCTTCCGTCTTCTTCCTTGGAGAACTGAGTGAAAACGTGGTTCCAGAACTCGATGTAGCGGTCGTGTTCACAGCCTGCAAGGAAATCGTCTCCTTCTTCTCCATATTCCGGTCCCCGGTCGAAGAAGATCTCAGAGTCCGGTCCGCAGGGGCCCAGTCCGATCTCCCAGAAGTTGTCTTCCTTTCCAAGTCTGACGATGCGCTCATCGGGAAGGCCGAGGCTCTTCCAGATCTCATAGGCATCATCATCGTCCTGATAGATCGTCGCCCAGATCCGGTCTGCCGGCATCTTCAGAACTTCCGTGATGAATTCCCATCCCCATGTCAGGGATTCCTTCTTGAAATAATCGCCAAAGGAGAAGCTTCCCAGCATCTCGAAGAAGGTTCCGTGACGGGATGTCATTCCGACATTGTCAATATCGCCGGTACGGATACACTTCTGACAGGTGGTCATCCGTTTGGACGGCGGTGTCTCAAGTCCGGAGAAATATGGCTTCAGCGGAGCCATTCCGGAGTTGATGATAAGCAGTGATTTGTCATTCTTAGGGATGAGTGACGCACTCTTTCCGGCATAATGATCCTTACTTACGTAAAAGTCCCGAAACAGTTTGCGTATTTCATTCAAGCCTAGTTTTTCCATTTGTACTATAACCTCCAATTATGTAAATATCTATCTGGTCTATGACTGAAGTCCCCGGAAGTAATCGATCACCTTTCCGATCTCTTCCTCGACATCTTTAAAATCGTCCGATTCAAATGAGTAGATCTTCATCTTGGGTTCTGTTCCCGACGGCCGGATGAGAAGCATACTGCCGTCATCCAGGTCGAACTGCAGCACGTCTGCCGGGGGAAGCCCGGAAGGCTGCATATAATCGATCTTGCGGACGATCTGCTTGCCGCCAAGGGTATCGTTGATCTCGGTGCGGAAGAAGCTCATGATCTGAGCCATCTTCTCCGCGCCCTTAGGCCCGTGGAAGTAATAATTCCGCGTCTTGTCCACACAGTAGCCGTATTCGTCATAGATCTCATACAGTCTGTCCAGCAGGTCCTTGCCCTGACACTTATGGAAGGATGCCACGACCACTGCAAGAAGAGCGCCGCTGATCCCGTCCTTCTCCTTCAGCGAAGGACCGTAGAGATATCCGTTGCTCTCTTCAAATCCAAAGTAGAACTGATCCGCCATTCCGGCATTTTCCAGCCTCGTGATGAATTCCCCGATGTACTTGAACCCCGGAAGCGTGTTCACCACCTTCATCCCGAAACGATGGGCCAGGTTCAGTGCCAGCGGTGTGGTGGCGATGCTCTTGGCCACGATCTGCCCCTTCCTGGGCGGCAGCATATGGCACAGATAATCCAGGATCAGAATACCAAGCTGATTCCCGGAAAGCAGGATCTTGGATCCGTTATGGTAGAATGCCACACCGATCCGGTCCGCATCCGGGTCCGTGGCGATGATGATGTCGCCGCCGCTGCGGTCAAGGAGTTCGAATCCCTCCTTATAAGTCAGGATCTTCTCAGGATTGGGCTGAGGACATGTGGGGAAATTCTCGTCCGGCTTCTCCTGGGACGGTACGATCTTATAATTATGATATCCGACGCTATCGAATACAGAAGATACGTATGCCCCTCCGGTGCCGTTCAGGGGAGTATACACTGTCTTAAGGCAGTTCATGATCTCCGGGTTCGTCCACCAGATCCGTTTGCGGATGTCCTGAACAAAGGCTTCCCCGATCTGTTTCCCACCATAATAGATGTGCTCCGCATCATAGGGGAACTCATCAAAATAGTCCAGCGCATCGATCTCCTTGAGGATCAGCTCCGGAGTGTCGCCGGTGATCTGATAACCGTGACGGTTAAAGACCTTATAACCATTATACTTCTTCGGATTGTGACTGGCGGTGATCATGATCCCCATGTCACATTCCATCTTGGTGATCGCGTAAGAAAGCAGCGGTACCGGAGCGACTTCTTCAAAAAGGCACACGTCAATGCCGTTTCCTTTCAATACGGCAGCAGTCTCCCTGGCGTAATACTCTGATCCTTTCCGACTGTCATATGCAACAACAACAGCAGGCGATTTCACCGTTTTCCTGAGGAAATTGGCAACCCCCTGCGTCGCCTTACGGATCACATATCCGTTGATCCGGTTGGTCCCCGGTCCCATCAGACCGCGGATCCCGGAAGTTCCAAAGCTCAGAGCCTTGTAAAAGGAATCGATCCGTTCTGCATCATTTGTGGAAAGAGAAAGCAGCTCCTTGTAGTACTCGTCATTCTCTTTACAGTTAGAACACCATCTTTCATATTCGCGCTCAGCGCGTTCTCTGAATTCTTTCGTATCCATAGGTTTATTCTACCATATATCGTGTCTTTTATTAAGTATCATTTGCAAATATACAACAAAAAATGACGGCATGATCGTCTCATGCCGTCCTCCCTCTTCGGTATTACTCTTCGTCATCGTCGGCATCTGGATCGAATCCTTCCAGACCCTTATATGTCTTGCCGTTCTTCTGGGCATAATCATAGATTGCAGACTTGATCGCATGATCTGCCAGGACAGAACAATGGATCTTCACAGCCGGAAGTCCGCCCAGCTCGTCTACGATCTTCTTGTTGCCGATGTCCAGAGCCTCATCAATGGGCTTGCCAATAATCATCTCTGTAGCCATGCTGGAAGA
>CAMOGZ010000021.1 GCA_946614405.1 uncultured Eubacterium sp.
TTTGTGCACATTAAAGGTGCGGACCTTGATGGTCTTCTTGGCACCGGTCACCTCGTCGAAGTCGGTCTCGCTATAGAGCTTGGTCTTAACAGTCCTGCTGGCACCGTTAATCTTCATGGTCAGGACCACCGGGGTCAGGATCTTGATCTTGGACGGGCTCTTCAGCTTGATGATGCGGGAACCGGTTTTTCCAAGCTTCTTGACGGTATAGGTCTTCTTTCCGACCTTCAGTTTGCCGTAAGCGCCGGGGAGGGAGAAGACTTTGATCCTGGTGGTTCCGTACCAGGTGCGGGCCATCTCCGTTTCCTCATCAAGCCAGCCTTTGAAGTAGTTCCTGGTGATTGTCACCTTCACCGTATCCGTATTGTGTGCCACCGATGTCACGGTCACATTCACAGTGCCGGGCTTCTTCGGGAAGATGTCCAGCCGGTAGCCTTCTACACCTACCGTGGCGATGGACTCGTTGGAGGAATTGGCGTATGCCAGTTCTTCTGAATTATCCACCACGTAGGTGCTGTTATCGTCCAGACCATAGGTGTTCAGCGTCATTTCCGGATGAAGCATTTCCATGGCATGGGCCTGCTGCCCCGGCATAAGCGGTATGAATGTCAGGACCAGTGCCAGGGACAGAACAATTGTGATGATTTGTTTCTTTCTTATAATCATAATATACCTCCTTGCAAACAAAGGCAGCCACATGTGTCGCAGCTGCCTTACCAGAGATGCCTTATTTCATAGCGTTTATTCTTCGTATTCGTCTTCCCCTCCGTCTTCATCGGGATCCGGCCAGACGAAGGTTCCGTTCACGAGTTTGATCTTCTGTTTCTCCAGGGTCTGTTTGTACTTGTTGGTAATGGTGATGGTCAGAGTTGCGGACTTGCTGACCTTCTTCTTTACCTTGAAGGTGTAGGCCTTGTTCTTGTTGGGATAATTCTTCTTGATCTTCTTGGTGTAGGTCTTGCCCTTATACTTGATCTTGATCTTATCACCCTTGTGCAGGTTAAAGAAATCAGCCTTGATCTTCTTACCGGATGCCTTCACATTGTCGAAGCTAGTGCCGCTGACGAACTTGTAGGTCTTCTTGTAGGTCACGCCATTGTACTTCACGGTGAGGTAGATCTTGGTCTTCATCTTGATCTTGGTGGGGCTCTTCAGCTTGATGGTCCGTCTCACGATGTTGGAGATGTCGTCAGCCTTAGCGGTTTTGATCTTATAGGTCTTGCCCTTCACCTTGACGGTTCCGGTGGCGCTTGCATCCGTCCAGACATAGAGTCTCTTAGCGCCGTAAGTGTTGTTGTACAGGGAAGTGAAATGGGAGATGGCTCCTTTCATGTACTTCTCTGTGACAGTGACTTTGATGGTGGCAGTGCTGCTGTCATCTCCGGTCACCGTGACGGTGGCAGTCCCTGCCTTTTTCGGCTCGATGGAGATGTGGTCATCGAATTTGACTACACTGAGCACCGATGCAGGGGTGACAGAAACATCTGCTACATTGGCTCCGCTGGCAACAACATAGCCGATGTCACCGTCGTTGTCATTCCAGTAATTGCTGAATGTCAGCTCCGTTATCTCGCCTCCCCAGTTGTCCTGCATGGTAATTGCATGGGATGCATTTCCCGGCAGCAGCGGAGTGAAGGCGAACACCACCGCTACTGCGACCAGAATGGTCAGTAGTCTTTTCCTCAAAATACTCATTTTACGACCTCCTTAATATGGTTTGAAAGTGGTTATAGTGAATTACTCAACTATTCTGACTTCATTATACCATACATATCGATGGACTGTAGTCCAAGTTAATGCTTTAACGCGGTGAAATCCTGCGGAAATGCAATGCCTGCGATGAAAATTCTTTATTCCAAACGGCCGGAAAGGGTGTTACAATGAAACTGTTATGATAGAGAAACAAGTAAAGAGAACCATCGGGGAACACGGGCTGCTTCAGCCGGGGCAGCATGTCGTCATTGGCCTTTCCGGAGGCCCTGATTCCGTGTGCCTCTTTTTTCTTCTTAAGAAGATGGGATACCGGCTCCATCCCGTTCATGTGAATCATCAGATCCGGCCCGGAGATGCGGACCGGGATCAGAAATATGTAGAAGAATTGGCCAGGGCCCAGGGACTGACCTGCCGCGTGGTCTCCTTTGACTGCGTGAAGGCCGCCCAGGACCAGGGCATCACCACCGAGGAAGCAGGCCGCAATATGCGGTATCAGTCTTTCCGAAAGGAGGCGGAGAGCCTTCTGGCATCCGGGATCCCCGGTGAGCAGATCGCCATTGCCGTGGCCCACAACGCAGAGGACCAGGTGGAGACAGTACTGTTCCGGCTGCTTCGGGGAACAGGCCCCGACGGCCTTGCGGGGATGGACTACAAGCGAATGGATCCATCCGGCGTTCCCATCGTCCGGCCACTTCTTGATGTGTCCCGGGAGGAGATCCTGAGGTTCTGCCGGGAGCAGGAGCTGTCGCCCTGCATGGACCACACCAACGAGGTCCCGGTCTATGCCAGGAACCGCATCCGCCTGGAGCTGATCCCGGCCCTGGCAGAATACAATCCATCGGTGAAGGAGGCAGTGCTGCGGCTTTCCCACATTGCTGCAGAGGACAAAGCCTTCCTGGCAGGCCTTGCGGAAAACTGGCTGGCATCTCATATGGAAGAAGCGGACGGAAATCTCATCCTTCCGGCAGCGGAGCTTTCGGAGCTTGCGGATGCGGTCCGCCACAGAGTCTATGCACTGGCTCTGGAACAGGTGGGGCTTTCCGAGGATCTGGCCTATTCCCATATGAAAGCTATGGACGGTATCCTTTGTTCGCCGAACCCGTCGGCGCGGGTGGATCTGCCACGGGGAACAAGTGCCCGCAGGCAGTATGACAAGCTGGTTTTGAGCGGGGATAAGAATGCACCAGAGGAAGGGGACGGGCCCCGGATAATGGTGCGGAGGATCCCGGCAGAAGAATATACCCAGGAGCTTCGGAAGACCGGAGCGGCTTTCGACGAAGAGAGGCTGAAGGAGCATTTCGGAGAAGGGGCGGGAGAGAAGATCCTGCTGCGGAGCCGCCAGGCCGGAGACTTTCTGCCGATCCCGGGAGGAAGGAAGAAGCTTCAGGACCTCCTGGTGGACCAGAAGATCCCCAGGGATCTGAGGGATGGAATCTACTTTGCGGCCGTCGGGAATGAGATCCTGTACCTGCCCGCGCAGAAAGGGATCGAAAAGCCGCGCTACAACCCGCAATTTTTTGTGACGGAAACAACAAAAAACGTGATATATATTGAAATAATTGGGTAGACGTGCTAAAATATAATGTCTGTTTTGTTTGATTATAACAACTTTTGAATATCATACATACAGTACTATTAATTTGGAGGGATTACAGAAATTGAAGCGTTTTGTTAAGAACATTATCATCTATCTTGTCATCTTCGCTTTGGTACTGGGAGCAGCCATGCTGTACAAGGGTGGCGCCGGCTCCAGCAATCAGAAGGTGAAGTACTCTACGTTCACAAGATACCTGGAGGCAGGCCGGATCTCGGAGATCAGCATCCAGGACAACAAGCTGACCGGTAAGACAGGGGAGAATACCTATGTCTATACCTATGCCAACGACATCGTGGATCTGCAGTGGGTCAAGGAGAAGTACATCTTCAAGGGGATCCAGGAGGGGAAACTGGACTATTCCACCAAACCGCCAGGATCCGGCTCCATGATATTGCAGCTGTTGCCTACGATCATCATGGTGATCGCATTGGGATTCCTGTTCTACCTGATGATGAATCAGGGAGGAAACGGCAAGGCATTCCAGTTCGGCAAGAGCAAGGCCAGATTGTATAAGGGAGAAGGAAAGAAGATCACCTTTAACGATGTGGCCGGACTGAAGGAAGAGAAAGAGGAACTGGAGGAGGTCGTGGACTTCCTGAAGGATCCGCGGAAATATAATGACGTGGGAGCCAGGATACCCAAGGGCATCCTGCTGGTAGGCCCTCCGGGAACCGGTAAGACCTACGTATCCCGGGCCACGGCAGGAGAGGCCGGCGTGCCGTTCTTTACCATCAGTGGTTCCGACTTCGTAGAGATGTTCGTCGGAGTCGGTGCTTCCCGAGTCAGAGACCTGTTCGACCAGGCCAAGAAGAACGCGCCCTGTATCGTCTTCATCGATGAGATCGATGCTGTTGGACGTAAGCGTGGCGCAGGACTGGGCGGCGGAAACGACGAGAGAGAGCAGACTCTGAACCAGCTGCTGGTCGAGATGGACGGATTCGGTGAGAATTCCGGTATCATCATCCTGGCGGCAACCAACCGTCCGGACGTACTGGACCCGGCTCTGCTGAGACCGGGACGGTTCGACCGTCAGATCGTCATCGGCATTCCGGACATCAAGGGAAGAGAAGAGATCATTCGCGTTCATTCCAAGGACAAGCCTCTTGCAGCAGAGGTCTCCCCGGAGATCATCGCAAGACGTACGCCGGGATTCACCCCTGCGGACCTGGAGAACCTGCTGAACGAGGCGGCCCTGATCACCGCCAGAAGAAACGGACGTTACATCCGCATGGCGGAGATCGAGGAGGCCACCACCAAGGTCATGGCCGGACCGGCCAAGAAGAGCCGTGTCATCAGCGAGAGAGAACGTCGTCTGACGGCATATCACGAGGCTGGACACGCAGTGGTCATGAGAAGCATCCCGGGTTCCGATCCGGTCCATCAGATCACCATTATCCCGAGAGGATCCGCCGGCGGATTCACCATGTGGCTGCCTACGGAGGATAAGACCTTCGTCACCAAGAAGGACATGGAGAATCAGATCATGCATCTTCTGGGAGGCCGTATCGCCGAGGCTTTGACGCTGGATGATATCAGCACCGGCGCAAGCAACGACATTCAGAGAGCTACTGAGACCGCCAGAGACATGGTCACCCGCTATGGTTTCTCCAGCAAGCTGGGACCGGTGAACTACAGCGATTCCGAGGACGTCTTCCTGGGAAGAGACTTCAGCAAGACCAAGGCATATTCTGAGGGCGTGGCATCGGAGATCGATCATGAGATCCGCGACATCATCAACAATGCTTATCAGAAGGCAGAGGAGATCCTGAAGAATAACATGGATAAGCTGGAGGTCGTGGCACAGGCCCTGCTCCGTGTGGAGACTCTGGATGGAGAGCAGTTCGAGGCTCTGTACACCGGACAGATCGATGCAGAAGGCATCGAGAGACAGGTCCGTGAGAAGGAAGAAGAGATCCGCCGTGTCAACGCACAGGAGGCTGCGGAGACTGAGAAGATCCGTCAGGAAGAAGAAGAGAAGCTGGCGGAGGATCTTGCCAGATATGATACCGATTACATGAATGAAGAAACAGAGGAGGCTATCGCAGAATCTGCCCCTGCGCAGGAACCCGTCGAGGAACCTGCAGCTCTGACAGAGCCGGCGCCGGAGGAAGAACCGGCAGACCAGCCGGCCGAGACAGAGGAGACCGCAGAGACAGAGAAGGAAGAGAAAGAGGTCGAGTAAAGTGAAAGTATCTGTAAACGATTGTTTGAGCCTGGAGGCATTCGTTCCCAGTATTCTTGCGGCAGGCCGCAGAAACATCGGAAACCGTGTCCGCTCGGTTTCGGTTATGGACGCATCCAGCATCAATGATGCCGTAACGGAAAATGGTGTGAAGGAGCAGCTGGTGCTGACATCCTTTGCCGGGATCTCCTCCAACGCGGAGAAGGCCCAGGTGGTGAAGGCACTGTCCGGCGCCGGGATCGCAGCCATGGCCATATTCCATCTCCCCGGGGGACTTTCCTCCCTGGCGAGAGAGGTCATCGAGGCGGCAGAGGCAGTGGGTCTGCCACTGATCATCATGCCCACATCCAATAAAGCAGAGTATGCTGACGTCATAGAGCAGGTCATGGACAAGTTGCTCTATGGAGACAACTTCAAGAATGGCCTGATCAATAATACGATTTATCATTTGCTGGATTTCGAACGTCACAGCAATTTCCAGTCCGCCCTGAAGGAGGCGGCCCTGAATAATGAATTTCAGGTAGTACTCCTGTCTCCGGACTTCAACCCGATCCTGACGGTGGAGACGAGACAGCGGACCACCATCGCAGACGCCATCCGTATGGGAAAGGAACGGGACGTTGAGAAGGAGGGTGTCTACACCTTCATCGACGTCAACGGAGTCCTGACCTACTGGGGGCCCATCACCATCAATAACGATAAGTTCTTCCTGTTCATCGTCGACAACGAGGACAATTATTCCGCCGGAGAGATCACCAAGCTGGCGGAGATTATTGAGCTCGCCATGGGAATGTGGAAGTTCACACCGGAACGGGATGCCAGAGCCGAGTTCGTCAAGGCTTTGATCCGCTCCAATAAGAGCCTGGCATATTCCCTGAAGGATGAGATCAGCATCAGCGGAGAGAACATCCTCAGCGTGTTCTATGCCAAGGGCATCGAGATGTCCCAGGGGAATTCCATATTCGCCGAGTTTGAGCGGACCGAGAACATAGAGGTCATGCGCATCGCCGAGGGAGAAGAAACCTACGGCATCATCCTGAAGAATGGACAGAAGTTCTCTGAGGAGGAGACCTCCCAGAAGGCCGGAGTCCTCAAGCTCTTCGACAAGCTGAAGGAGGGCAACAAGACCGTCCGGATCTTCCATGCCACCGGAATCGACGGCATCGAGGGAGCAGCAGACGCCTTCCGGCTGATCAGTGAGACCTGGACCTTCGTGGAGCATGTCTTCCCGTATAAGAGGGTCTTCACCAAATATGAGCTGGCGCTGGTATCCAACTGCATCAACCTGCAGGTCCAGGGCGGCTACCTGAAGAAGAATTATATGGATCTGCTGGAGCCCTTCCACAGAGAAATGGGAGAGAATAAGGCACGGCAGCTGCTGGAGACACTGGAGACCTTCGTACTGGATGCGGGGATGAACTCCAGCAAGACCAGCGTGTTCATGGGGATCCATACCAACACCGTGCAGTACCGCCTGAAGAGGATCAATGAGGTCCTGGGGGCGGAGATCACCGGAAACCGAGTTATCCCCGGGCTGACCATGGCCCTTGCCCTGAAGAGACTGGAAAGAGTCGTTAAGTAAAGAGGAAATACTGATGTTATTAGCTTTTGATGTAGGAAACACCAATATCGTACTGGGTGTATTCAAAGATGGAAAACTTCTGACCAACTGGAGAATCGAGACGGACCCCAACAAGAGCGCCGATGAATACGGCATGCTCATCCGTCAGCTCTTCGACTTTGACGGACTGGACATGTCCGGCGTCTGTGACGTGATCATTTCCACCGTCGTGCCGTCGGTGCTCTTCACACTGCAGCACATGAGCCAGAAGTATTTCAACAAGCGGGCCATCGTGGTGGAATCCGGAGTCAAGACCGGACTCATCATCAAGTATGACAACCCCAAGCAGGTAGGTGCAGACCGTATCGTCAACGCAGTGGCCGCATACAACAAATACGGCGGACCTGTGATCGTCATCGATTTCGGTACCTCCACCACATTCTGCGCCATCACAGAGAACGCGGAGTACCTGGGCGGAGCCATTGCCCCGGGACTGAAGATCGCTTCCGAGGCCCTGTTCCAGAAGACAGCGGCACTGCCGAAGGTCGAGCTGGAGGATCCGGGTCAGGCCATCTGTAAGAATACCATTCAGGGTATGCAGTCCGGTCTGGTCTATGGTCATATGGGTATGGTGGAATTCATCGTCCGCAAGATGAAGGCCGAGCTGGAGGACATGACCAAGAGTGACCGCCCGGTGAAGGTCATTGCCACCGGCGGTATGTCCACCCTGATCGAAAGCGGTGTAGACTGCATAGATGAGATCGACAAGCTGCTGACTCTGGAAGGACTGCAGATCATCTATCATAAGAACCGCAGAGCGAGAAGAAATCACAGAGACTAACTATGAAGGAAATCAAGATCGGAAATGTGATATTAGACAATCCGTTCCTGCTGGCGCCGCTGGCGGGAATCACCGACGCTCCCATGCGCCGCCTTTGCAGGCAGATGGGGGCGTCTTTGACATATTCAGAGATGGTCAGCGCCAAGGGCCTTTATTACAAAGACAAGAAGACTGACAAGCTCCTGACCATCTATGAGGATGAGAAGCCGGTGGCCTATCAGATCTTCGGAAGAGAGCCGGAGGTCTTTGCCTACGCGGCGGAGGCGCTGGATGACCATGAGAATGCCATCCTGGACATCAACATGGGATGCCCGGTGCCGAAGATCGTCAAGAACCGGGAAGGGTCCGCCCTCCTGAAGGAGCCGGCCCTGGTGGAGAAGCTGGTGGCGGCTTGTGCCACCCACACCAGCAAACCTGTTACCTGCAAGATCCGCATCGGATTTGCGGAAGGGGAGAACTGTGCCGTGGAGGTGGCCCGGGCAGCAGAAGCCGGAGGCGCCGCCGCTGTTGCGGTCCATGGAAGGACCCGGGAGCAGTTTTACTCCGGCAAAGCCGACTGGAGTGCCATCGCGGAGGTGAAGAAGGCCCTGAAGATCCCCGTCATCGGAAACGGGGATGTGGTGGACTGGCCCTCTGCAAAAGCCATGTTCGAGGAGACCGGCTGCGACATGATCATGATCGGCCGGGGAAGCATGGGAAATCCCTGGATCTTCCGGGACCTGGTGAGAGGATGGAAGGGCGAAGAGCCACTTCCTGCGCCCACACTTGAAGAAAAGAAACAAATGATGCTGCGCCAGATGAGAGAGCTGACGGAACTGAAAGGGGACTATGTGGCAGTCCGGGAGATGCGGAAGATCTGCGGCTGGTACCTGAAGGGAGTCCCGGGCAGTGCCTCCTTCCGCGGAAAGGTGAACCAGATCACGGACATCCGCGAGCTGGAGGAGACCATCTGCAGCATCGGAAAGAAATAAGATGAAATACATTATCGCAAATCTAAAACCATATTGGAAAGGGGTCCTTCTGCTGGTGCTGCTTTTGTTCCTGCAGGCCTACGCCGACCTGGCGCTGCCGCAGTACACCCAGGACATCATCGATGTGGGGATCCAGAACAAAGGCATCCAGCACGTGGTTCCGGAGCGGATCACCGAGAGCCGCCACGACCAGGCCTCTCTCTTCATGACTGACGGGGAACAGAAAGCCTGGAATCAGGCCTTCCTTTCGGATGGGGACATTATGGTCCGAAAGGACCTGGATGACGAGACTCTTCAGGAACTGGACGAGACCCTGATGGTGCCCCTGGTCATGGCATACCAGATGGAGCATGCCGATGCGGGGCAGTTTTCGGATGCAGAGGCAGTGGAGAAGCTGGACCTGACGGATCCGGCGGTCCGGCAGCAGATCCGGCAGAAGATGGATGACGTGGTCTCTGCGGCCGGAAGTCAGATGCTGAAGAATATGGGCATCGCCTACGCCGCGGAATGCGTAGAAGAGGCAGGGCTCGACCTGGCGGAGATCCAGAAAAAATACCTCTGGAAGGAAGGATTCCAGATGATCCTGATGGCCCTTCTGATGATGCTTGCGGCATCGGCCATCGCTTTCATCGCATCGCGCATCGGCGCATCCGTGGGACGAGACCTGAGAGGACAGGTATTCCGGCACGTTATCGACTATTCCAGCGCTGAGATGGATCATTTCTCCACGGCGTCCCTGATCACCCGCTGCACCAATGACGTGCAGCAGATCCAGATGGTAACCACCATGATCCTGCGAATGGTGATGCTGGCTCCCATCATGGGATTCTGGGGAATCGTGAAGATCGTGGGCACCGGAGCCCATATGGGATGGATCATCGTCCTTTCCGTATGCATGATCCTGGCCTGCGTCAGCATCCTCCTGGCATTTACCATGCCGAAATTCCGCATCATGCAGAAGCTGGTGGATGCACTGAATCTGGTATCCAGGGAAATCCTCACCGGCCTTTCCGTGATCCGGGCCTTCCGGAGAGAAGAGACGGAGGAGAGACGGTTCGATAAGGCCAGCACAGCCCTGATGAAAACACAACTCTTCACCAGCAGGGCCATGTCCCTGATGCAGCCGGTGATGATGCTGATCATGTTCGGGACCACGGTCCTGATCACATGGGTGGCGGCACACCGCATCGACATGGGAGAACTGCAGGTGGGAGCTATGACAGCCTTTATCACCTACGCCATGATGATCGTCATGTCCTTCCTGATCCTGACGGTCATGTCCATCATCCTGCCCAGAGCAGGGGTGGCGGCAGAGCGGATCCATGAGGTCGTCACCACGGAGACCTCCATCCAGGATCCGGAGGAACCGGTACTGATCGCCCCGGCGGAAAGGGACGGACGGGTCCGGTTTGATCACGTCTGCTTCCGCTATCCCGGCGCCGAAAGGGACGTCCTCAGCGACATCGACTTTACGGCGGAGCCGGGCATGACCACGGCCATCATCGGAAGTACCGGCTCCGGCAAGAGCACCCTGGTGAATCTGATCCCCCGGTTCTTCGATGTGACAGAAGGGCAGATCACCATCGACGGTGTGGATGTGAGAAAACGCAGTTTAGATGAGCTGAGAGGGGAGATCGGCTTTGTGCCCCAGAAGGGGATCCTGTTCTCCGGGACCATCGAGAGCAACCTGCGCTTTGGCGCGGCGGACGCCCCGGAGGAGGATGTGACGAGGGCCGCAGAGATCGCCCAGGCCGCGGATTTCATCGCGGAGAAGGAAGATGGCTACGGCAGCTTCATCGCCCAGGGCGGAAGCAACGTCTCCGGCGGCCAGAAACAAAGGCTTGCCTTCGCGAGAGCTTTGGCCAAAAAACCGAAGATCCTGGTCTTTGACGACAGCTTCTCGGCGCTGGATATGAAGACCGACGCCAAGCTCCGGCAGGAGCTGGGAAAGCGCCTCTCCGGCGTCACCACCATCGTGGTGGCCCAGCGGGTCAGCACCATCCTGCAGGCGGAGCAGATCCTGGTCCTGGACGAGGGCCGCATCGTCGGAAAAGGAACCCACCGCGAACTGATGAAGACTTGTCAGGTCTATCAGCAGATCGCGAAATCCCAGCTTTCGGAAGAGGAACTGGAGGTGATGATGTAATGGCAGAGAACAACAGCTCTGTAAGGACCGCACCCAGAAGAAGAGGGGGACACGGCCCCATGGCTCCGGTGGAAAAACCGAAGGATTTCCGGAAGACCTTCGGCGCACTTCTGAATTATATGGGAGGATACCGGATCGCCGTGGTGATCGTCATGGTCATCGCTGCATGCTCCACCGTATTCCAGGTGGTGGGTCCCAAAGTCATGGGCCTTGCAACCACGGAACTTGCGGAGGGGCTGATGCGGAAGATCAGCGGCACCGGCGGCATCGAGTTTGATAAGATCGCGCAGATTCTGCTCTTTACCATGGTTTTGTACGGGGCGAGCTCCGTGCTGGCCTTTGTGCAGGGGTGGATCATGGCGGGAGTGACCCAGAAAATATGCTACCGCATGCGGAAGGAGATCTCCGAGAAGATCGGCCGCATGCCCATGAAATATTTTGAGAGCAGGCCTTACGGCGAGGTTCTGTCCCGCATCACCAACGACGTGGACACCGTAGGAATGGGACTGAACCAGAGCGTGACCCAGATCATCACATCCGTGGCCACCATCGTGGGCACTATCGTGATGATGCTGTCCATCTCGCCCCTGATG
>CAMOGZ010000022.1 GCA_946614405.1 uncultured Eubacterium sp.
GGTGAGAGTCTGGTAAAATAAAGACCAAGAGTTAGATATGACTAACTCTGCGAGGACCAGCCCCGCGCCGCCCGACTATGCGATAACTAGTCATACAACCAGATCCTAACGCAGATATTATGGGAGGGAATTTTAACTAATGTATCTTGAAATGAATCACATCTATAAGTCGTTTGGCGAAAACGATAACCGCACGGAGGTTCTCCACGGAGTGACCGCCGGTGTGGAGGAAGGGAATATCTGCGTTCTTTTGGGTCCTTCGGGGTCCGGCAAGTCGACACTTCTGAATATTATCGGAGGGATCGAGACCGTGGACTCGGGATCCATCCTCATAGCAGGAGATGAAATGACGGGCCGCAAGGAGAAGAGCCTGTCCAACTACCGCCGCAAACACCTGGGATATGTCTTTCAGTCCTACAATCTGATCCCCAACCTCACCACGAGAGAAAACATCGAGGTGGGGGCTTACCTGGGAACGGATCCATTGGACGTGGATGAGATCCTGAAGGTTTTGGGCCTCTGGGAGCATCAGAACAAGATCCCAAGTCAGCTGTCCGGCGGCCAGCAGCAGCGCGCATCCATCGGAAGGGCCATTGTCAAGAAGCCCAGCCTGCTGCTTTGTGATGAGCCCACGGGAGCTCTGGACTATAACACATCCAAGGAGATCCTGAAACTCATCGAAGACGTAAATCAGAAATACGGTACCACAGTGGTACTGGTGACCCACAACGACGCCATCCGGAATATGGCAGACCAGGTCATCCGGCTGCGGGACGGAAACATCCGCAGCGACGAATACAATACCAAGAAAATCCCTGCTGCATCGCTGGAATGGTAGCGCGGCAGCAGTTACAAACCGAACGGGAAGGCAGCTAGTTATGAGAAATCCGCTGATCAAAAGACTTCCAAGAGAATTAAAGAAAGAACTGGGGAAATACATCGCCTTATTTCTGTTCCTGGCAATGATGATCTCCCTGGAATCCGGCTTCCTGGTGGCAGATGGAAGCATGACCCGTGCATACGATGAGAGCTTTACCAAGTTCAACATCGAGGACGGGCACTTTGAATTGGAGAAAGAGGCGCCGGCTGCTGTGATCGATAAGATCGAGAAAGAAGGTGTCACCGTTTATCCTTTGTTCTACAAGGATAAGCCCATGAACGGGAAGAAGACCGTCCGGGTCTTCACCACCCGGGAGAAGGTCAACCTCCAGGATCTCATGGAGGGGTCTATGCCCGAGGGGGAGGATGAGATCGCCCTGGACCGCCTCTTCGGGTCCAAGAACGGCATCAGCCCCGGGGACAAGATCGATGTGGACGGGCACGCCTACACCGTCACGGGTTATGTGGCCTTGTCGGACTACAGCGCCATGTTTGAGAACAACGCAGACATCATGTTCGACAACTCGGCCTTCGGGGTGGGCATCACCACGGAGGAGGGCTATCAAAGGCTGAACCGGGCAGGCCTGCATTACTGCTACGCCTGGACCTTCCGGGACAAAGCCCTGACGGACAAGGAAAAGGGTGATAAAGCCGAGGACATCATGAAGATCATCCTGAACGACCGGGATGCGGAGCTGGAGGACATGATCCAGCAGCAAGAAAACCAGGCCATCATGTTTACAGGAGATGATATGGGGTCCGACCGGAATATGTTCGTGCTCTTTTTGTATATCATCATGGTGGTGCTGGCCTTTGTGTTTGGCGTGACCACCAGAAGCACCCTGGAGCAGGAGGCGGGAGCCATCGGTACCCTCCGGGCCTCCGGGTTCACCCGGGGCGAGATGCTCCGGCACTACCTGGTGCTGCCCACGGCCATGACCCTTGCGGCAGCCCTCGTGGGAAACATCATCGGCTACACCGGGATGAAATACGTCATGGCGGGGCTTTATTACAACAGCTACTCCCTGCCCACCTATACCACCATCTGGAACGGGGAAGCCTTCGTGGCCACTACGGTGGTGCCTTGCATCATCATCACCCTGGTGGATCTGGTGGTACTGCATCACACCTTCCGGCTCACACCGCTGCAGTTCCTGCGGCACGAGATGAAGAGCCGCAAACACAGAAGAGCCCTTCGCCTTCCCCCAGGGCTGCCTTTCCTCAGCCGCTTCCGGCTGCGGGTGATCCTGCAGAACCGGAGCACCTATCTGCTTCTGGTGCTTGGGATCTTCCTTTCCTGTATGCTGCTGGCCTTCAGCTTCTTCATGAAGCCGCTGCTGGTCCAGTTCGCCAGCGTGGTGGACAATTCCATGATCGCACGCTACCAGTACATCCTGAAAGAACCGGACTGGGTGGAGGATCCACAGGCCGAGGCCTATTCCGTCACATCACTGAAAGTCAACGACACCGATGAGATCAGCGTGTACGGGATCGGCAGGGACTCCCGCTACCTTCCGGATGTGAAGCTTCCGGAGGGGGCCAACGAGGTGGTGGCATCCTCGGGCTACATGGATAAGTACGACCTGAAGGTGGGGGACATCATCCGCCTTCACAAGAAATATTCCAACAAGATTTACCGTCTGCGGATCGTCGGGGAGTACAAGTATGACATGAGCTTTGCTTTGTTCATGAGCCGGAAGCATTGGTCCGGGACCTTCGACATGCCCGCCATGTACTTCAACGGCTACTACTCCGACAAAGTCCTCTCGGAACTGGATCCGGAGAACGTGGCCTCGGTCATCACAGAAGACGACATGAAGAAGGTGTCCCGCCAGCTGCAGGATTCCATGGGTGGTTTCTTCAAGCTGTTCAGCGTGTTCTCTGTGATCATGTACATGCTGCTTGTATATCTTCTGGCGAAGCTGGTGGTGGACAAGAACGCCGACGCCATTTCCATGGTGAAGATCCTGGGGTATTCCAACCGGGAGAGCGGGCTCCTTTATAACCGGGCAACCACCATCGTGGTGGTGGTCTCCCTTCTCGTCTGCGCGCCGGTAAGCTGCGCACTTCTGAAGCAGTTATATGGCCTGTTCATGATGACCATGCACGGCTGGCTGCCCTACTATCAGCCGGGATGGATGTGCCCCGCCATGATCGTCAGCGGGATCATCTCCTATGGCGTGATCAGCCGCATCCTGCAGCGCAGGATCGACAAGATCCCCATGGCACTGGCACTGAAGAATATGGAGTAAGATATGAGTTTTATTGAATTGAAAGATGTGGTCCGGGTCTATGGATCCGGATCCGCCGAGCAGGTCGCCTGCGACCACGTGAGCTTTGAGATCGGAAAAGGGGAGTTCGTGGTGATCCTGGGGCCCTCGGGCGCCGGGAAGTCCACGGTCCTGAATATGCTGGGGGGAATGGACCGCCCCACAAAGGGTACCGTGATGGTGAATGGACAGGAGGTCTCGTCTATGAATGACCGGCAGATGTCCGCCTACCGCGCCGGGACCGTGGGGTTCATTTTCCAGTTCTACAATCTGCTGCCGTCCCTGACTGCCAGAGAGAACGTGGCTCTGACCAGAAGCATCACCAGCCGGGCCAAGGATCCCGGAGAGATGCTTGCGGCGGTGGGCCTGGCGGAGCATGGGAACAAATTCCCCTCGGAGCTTTCCGGGGGAGAGCAGCAGCGGGTCTCCATCGCCCGGGCCCTTGCCAAGGATCCGGCTTTGATCCTCGGGGACGAGCCCACGGGGGCACTGGATTCTGAGACCGGCATTCTGGTCCTGGAGCTGATCCAGAAGATCTGCCGGGAGCAGGGCACCACGGTGGTCCTGGTGACCCATAATGCCGACATCGCCCGGTGCGCGGACCGGGTGATCCGGATGAAGAGTGGAAGGATCACGGAGAATGTGATCAATCCCTCTCCTCTTGACGTAAAGGAGGTCGTCTGGTAATGCTGATTCGAAAGATGCTCAGAGACCTGAAACATCATATCGGACAGTTTGTGGCGGTCTTTCTGCTGTCTGCCCTGGCCATGGTCATGTTCACCACATTCCGAAGCTCCGACATCGGCGCATTCATCGGGATGGACAAGTTCTATGAGAGCACCAATGTGGCCAAAGCCTGGGTCTACGGGGAGGAGTTCGAGGCTGAGGACGCGGCCAAAGTCCGGAACGTGCCCGGGGTGACCGGAACACAGCTCCGTGAGGCTTTGTCCGGGAAGGCTCCGGACTGCGGCGATGCTCAGGTGGACCTGTACCTGCAGGATGAAAACCGCATCAGCATGCCCTTTGTGACAGAGGGGGCGCCGGTGGATCTCGGCGACAAAGACAGCCTGTGGCTGAGTCAGAAGTTCGCCGAGGCCTGGAACCTTGCCCCGGGGGACCAGTTTACCGTGAGGTCCGGGGATGTGAAGGTCACAAAGAAGATCGCGGGGCTGATCCTGTCGCCGGAATACATCTACACCAAGTCCGACGAAGACCTGGAGACGGATTTCTCCAGGATCGCTTACGTGTACATGGCCCGGGAGGCCTGGCCCGAGGCGGAGGACATCCGCTACACCCAGATGCTGGTCACCACGGACCGGGAGAACGTCCTGGACCTGGAGGAGCCGGTGGCCGCGGCCCTGGAAGATGAGTATGCCGTATTCATCGACAAGTCCTCCGTGCCGGGGATCCGAACCTTCGAGGATGAGATCGCCCAGCACGAGCAGTTCTCCTATCTCTTTACCATCATCTTCGTGGTGATCTCGGTGCTTTTGATCATGGTCAGCATGCGGCGCATCGTCGAGGCACAAAGGACACAGATCGGCACTCTGAATGCACTGGGCGTGAAGCGGTGGAAGATCAGTCTGCATTACGTGTCCTTTAGTTTCTTCGTGTCTCTGCTGGGAGCCCTGGTGGGGCTTGTGATCGGGCCCCGGTATGCAGGGCAGGCCCTGCTGGATATCTTCGCGGACTGGTATATCCTGCCGGACTGGAAGATCGGTTACGACCGCAGCTTTTATATCTGTTTTGCCGTCATCGTGTTTGCCAGTTCCTTCTCGGCCTGGCTTGCCAGCAGAAGGCTCCTTCGGGTGGAGCCGGCGGAGGCCCTTCGGCCCGCACCGCCGAAGGCGGGACGGCATGTTATATTTGAAAAGCTGCCCTTCTGGGAGAAGCTTAAGTTTAACGTGCAGTATAATCTGCGGGACATCTGCCGCTCCAAACTGCGGGTGTTCATGTCGGTACTGGGAGTGGTCTGCGGCATGATGTTTATGGTGGCGTCTTTTGCCTGCACCACCTCCATCGACAAGACCATGGACTGGAGCTTCCGGGTCCTTGCGGATTACCGCAGCCAGATCATACTGAAGGATGATATCTCTCTCGCCAGGGCGGATATGCTGGCGGATGAGTATGAAGGGGAACTGGTCCAGATGTCTGCCATCGAAGTGGCGCCGAAGGAACACGCCCTGTCCGCAGATCGTGCATCCTGTTCCCTGGTGGTCACAGAAAATGAGGGCATGTATGCCCTGACGGACCGGGATCTCAAACCCACCTGGATCCGGGAAGGGGAAGTGGCTCTTACCATGAAATTGGCCCGTAAGCTGGGGCTGAAGGAAGGCGACACGGTCTGGTGGCATCTGTACGATCAGAATGAATGGTTTGAGAGCAAAATCGGGCTCATCAATAGAAACCCCAATACCAGCGGGATCACCATGCTCCGAAAGGATTACGAGAAACTTGATCCGGCTCTGACCATCGACGTGGCGGGCCTGATGGGTGAGAATAACGGAGATGAGATGTCCGAGGCTTACGGCGATTCCATGCAGGAGAGCGTGGATCAGTTCTTCAGTTCCTTCGCCTCGTCTCTGGGGGAGGGGACTTGCTTCCGGCCGAATATGCTGCTGACCGACGAGAAAGTCAGCAAAGAAGACAGCAAGTATTTCACGGCGGTCTTCACCAAGGAGGATCTGAAAGCATCCTTCGAACGGAGCCTGGAGTCCATCGATCTTCTGGTGGCATTCCTGGTGGCCTTTTCTTTCCTCTTCGTGGTCATTGTCCTGTATAACGCCGGGAACCTGTCCTTCAACGAGAGGCAGCGGGAGTATGCTACCCTGAAAGTCATGGGCCTGTCCACCCGGAAGATCCGGGAACTGATGACGGTCCAGAATCTGTGGCTCAGCATCCTGGGCGCAGTGATAGGGGCCCCGCTGGGACACATCATCCTTCAGTACATGCTGGACAGCAACGGGGATTCCTGGGACTATCAGGTCTTCGTCAGTCCCCTGGACTACCTGCTGTCCTTCCTGCTGGTGGTGGGGACCTCCGTGCTGGTGAGCTTCCTGTTCTCAAGGCGCATCCGGGACCTGGATATGGTGGGCGCATTGAAGGGGATGGAATAAGGAAGATGCGGGTCCTGGCAAGTTACTTCGGAAATCATGCGAAAAACCGGGAAATGAATGACTCAGGACGGGCTGTTGCGATGCGGCAGCCCGTTGTGCTATAATATATGCATGAGATTTATATCGTGGAACGTGAACGGGCTCAGAGCCTGTCTGAAAAAAGGATTCGAAGATATCGTGCGGGATCTGGATGCGGACTTCTTCTGCATTCAGGAGACCAAGATGCAGGAGGGTCAGGCCCAGGTGGATCTGCCCCAGTATGAGGAGTTCTTCTGCAGCGCCGAGAAGAAAGGATATTCCGGAACGGCGATCTTTGCCAAGGCAAAGCCTCTCAGCGTGCAGTACAACTTCGGCGAGCATACTGATGAAGGGCGGGGGATCATCCTGGAGTACCCTGAGTTTTACCTTGTGAATGTTTATGTGCCCAATGCCCAGGACGGGCTGAAGAGGATCGATTACCGGATGAAGTGGGAGGATGACTTCCGCCAGTTCGTGATGGAGCTGGACCAGAAGAAACCGGTGATCATCTGCGGCGACATGAACGTGGCCCACGAGGAGATCGACCTGAAGAATCCGAAGAACAACCGGGGCAATGCCGGCTTCTCCGATGAGGAGCGGGGCAAGATGACGGAGCTTCTGAATGCCGGCTTCGTGGACACCTTCCGGTTCCTGTATCCGGATCAGGAGGGCATCTACAGCTGGTGGTCCTATCGTTTCAATGCCCGTAAGAATAATGCGGGATGGCGGATCGACTACTTCATCGTCAGTGACAGACTGAAGGACAAGATCCGCGAGGCAAAGATACACACTGACATCTATGGGAGTGACCATTGTCCGGTGGAACTGGATCTGGAGGTGTAATGTATGAAGACGAGTACGAAGGTATTGATGGCCTGCGGCGTGGTGGCGGCGGGCTACGGGATCGGAAGTTTTGTTCACTGGAGCAACAAGGAAATCGTCACCACAGAGTATGTGTTCCGCTCGGAGGATCTTCCGGAGGAGTTCCGGGGCTACCGGATCTGCAACGTCTCCGACCTGCAGAGTGAATACTTCGGGGAGAACCAGTCCAAGCTCCTTGAGGCAGTGCGCCGGGCCGAGCCGGATCTCATCGTGATCACGGGGGACCTGGTGGACCGCAACCATACCAACTTCACCGCAGCGATCAAAGCCGTCAGCGGCCTTCTGAAGATCGCACCGGTGTGCTATGTAAACGGCAATCATGAACTGCGCCTGCCCCAGGCAAAGATTCAGCCCTTCTATGAAGAACTTCGCATGATGGGTGTATCCGTACTCTTCGACAGCTGCAAGAAGATCGAGAGCGAGAACCAGTTCATCAACATCATGGGCGTCTCAGAGGAGAGCGTGTTCGCGGCCAAGGAGATCGGCTGGGAGCTGGGCAGACATTACGAGCCGGGCGTCCTGCTGAACAAGCTGGCGGAGATCTGTGAGAAGAAGGAAGAGGGTTATACCGTCATGCTGGTCCATGAGCCCCAGTATCTGGAGGAGTATGCTTCCACAGGAGCACAGCTGATCCTGGCGGGGCATGCCCATGGAGGACAGTTCCGTCTGCCGGGAGGTCAGGGCATCCTGTCACCGGGCCAGGGACTGCTGCCGAAACTGACGTCGGGACTCCATCGCCAGGGCAGTTCGACTTTGTGCGTGAGCAGAGGCCTGGGGAACAGCATCTTCCCGCTGAGACTGAACAACCGCCCCGAGATCGTGGTGGTGAAACTGGGCTAACCGTTGCAATTACACCGCTTTGGTAAAAGATTTTCTTTTACCGGGCGGTCTTTTTTTGCGCCAAATCGATTGACATTATTTTACAACGATGTTAATATATGCGAACAAAAGGTGTATTGATTAAGGAAAGGAGATTATTTATGGCCAGAAACAATGACAACCCGTTGGTCTTTGAGATCTGTGAGCATCTTGGGACCATCGCCCCCAGAACCAACGGCTGGGACAAGGAACTGAATCTGATCATCTGGAACGGCAGCGGGCCGCCGAAGTTCGACATCCGCGGATGGAGTCCGGATCACAAGCACATGACCCGGGGCGTTACTCTCTACGAGGATGAGATGAAGAAGCTGGTAGAGCTCTACATGGGCTGGAAGAATCTAGGGGTAGTGAAACGATCGAAAGAGGAGACAGCAGCAAATGAAAAAGAATATTGGGACAGCCGCAAGGCACAGCGTGACGCCCTGGACGATCGTTCCTCTGCCCTGGAGGCAGGAGCAGCTCCGGCGCCGCAGAATAACCCAGAGGCGCAGCCGGCGGCCGCAGAGCAGGTGAGCCCGCAGCCGGAAGCCGCCCAGGCAGAGCCGGTGCGATATGAGCCTGTGGAACGAGAAGAGGATACCACAGCGTCGCCGCCAGAGAGTGAAGCCGATACCGCGGCGCCGCCACCAGAATCACAGGAGGTTCCGGCAGGGATGCTTGGGGCAGAGGACTACGCCAGCACATCGGAAGAAAGTGCTTTTTGATCAGGGGGAATGAACAGAATGAGAATGAGAAGTATTAGTGTAGTGTGTCTTGCCGTCGCCCTTACGATGGGACTCACGTCGTCTGCCTTTGCGCTGGAGGGCCCCGGAACGGAAGTTCCGGAGGCGGTCTCCGCAGAGCAGGAGACCACTGAGGCAGTTTCTGCAGAGCAGGCAGCCCCGGAGTACAGCCCCACAGAGAGGAAAGAGATCCTGGAGGAACAGGAAAACGTGGTGGAAGAGCTGATGGCCGGGGAGAACCTCACAGACATGACCCAGCGGGAGCTGGACCAGACCATTCAGGAGGTGCTGAAGGAAGAGTATCAGGACGCGGCAAAGATCGGACGCAGCAAGACGGAGGAAGAGCCTGCCACCGACGGGCAGCATGAGCCCTCCGCCGTGGAGCAGACCTACGAACTCGATGATTCCGCCACCATCACCTTCCGGGACCGCACCGTGCAGGTGACCATCCTGGAAGAAGGAGCGGAGTATGATGCATCCCCACGGCCGTCCATCCTTGCCAGGGCGCTGGACTTTGTGGCGGAGCCGAGTTATGCCGCCAAGAAGGGCAAGAAGACCGGGTCCAAGAAGAAGACCGGGGAGTGCAAAACCATCATCTACGACTCCCTGACGGGATGGAAGTGCTTCACGGTTTACGTGAAAGCCCGCTTCACCTACAACCGCAGCAAGAAGACCTGCACTGTGGCGACGCTGAGCCACTACGCCAAGAAGGGGTCCCCGGCGACGATCCTGTCGGAGGTCCATGACCGGGAGTACCTCATCAGCAAGGAGTCCGATGCGTCCCGCACATGCACCCAGTCCGGCTACATTCGCACCGGGATCAATTACAAAGGCAACGGCATCGTGACGTCCGACTACTACGCAAGTGCCAGCGTGAGCTGCAACTACAAAGGCAAGATCACCACGGACAGCACCATCGATTAGGAGGGAAATATGAGCAAACACTTTTTACTGCAGGCTTTGATGTCGGGAGGGCTGATCCTCCTGGTTCTGGCCGCCGTCATCCTGCTGATCTGCATCCTCGTCCGGAGGTCCCGGCGGAGGAAGTCATAACTTTTCTTCTCCTGCAACTTGTGATAAAATGGTACTATCACAAGGGAGGTAAGAATGAAGATCAAACTGAGAATGCAGCCAAGAGGTGAATTCCTGGAAGTGGACGTGGTGAAGGGCACCCGGATCCGCGACCTGTACCGGGAACGGAAGCAGGAGCTTCCCTACACCATCCTGGCCGCGAAAGTCGATCATAAATACGTCAGCCTGAATCATATTCTGGACCGGGAATGCAGCGTGGAATTCCTCGACATGAGGAGTCACGCCGCCTGCCGGGTCTACCAGAACAGCCTGAGCCTGATCTATCTGACGGCCATCCATAATGTCCTGCCCGGCGCCACGGTGAATATCGCCAACGCGCTGAATCAGGGACTGTTCACCACCATCCGGGGAGGAGACCTCACCGATGAGGTGATCGATCAGATCCGGGAGGAGATGGGACGCATGGTGGCGGAGGATGAGCCTCTGCGGCATATCGTCCTTTCCCGTGAAGAGGGACTGAAGATCCTGCAGGAGAATAAGAGATTCGCCAGCATCCGGCTTCTGAACCAGTATCCGGAGAAGACGGAACTGGATTTCTTTGAGCTGGAGGGCTACTCCGATTACTTCTATGGAATCATGGCACCCTCGGCGGGATACATTGATAAGTATCAGGTGCTGCGGTACAAGCACGGCATCCTGATCCGCTTCCCCAACAGCGCCATGCCCGGGGAGATTCCGCCTTACAAGGATGAGTTCAAGCTGTATCAGGCATTCGGCGAGCAGACCGCCTGGGACAAGCTGATGAAGGTCCGGTTCGTGGCGGATCTGAATGACCGCATCGAGACGGGAGATACCAAGGAACTGATGATGATCTCGGAGGCCCTTCACGAGAAGAAGATCGCCGAGATCGCCGATATGATCAAGAAGCAAAAGAAGAGGATCATCCTCATCGCAGGCCCGTCCTCTTCCGGGAAGACCACATTTGCCAGAAGGCTTTGTATCCAGCTGAAGGTCAATGGGCTGGATGCCATCTACATGGGAACGGATGATTATTTCGTGGAGCGTTCGGAGACGCCCCTGGACGCCCATGGTGAGCCCAATTACGAGGATCTGGAAGCCATCGACATCGACCTGTTCAACCGGAACATGAACGATCTTCTGGCGGGCAAGGAAGTGGACATCCCTACATTTGATTTCATGGAAGGCCGCAAGATATTCGGCAAGAGGATCCTTTCGGTGAAGGAGAATCAGCCCATCGTGATCGAAGGGATCCACGGGCTGAATGAGGAACTGACGGCACAGATCCCCAAGGAGGCCAAGTTCAAGATCTATATCAGCCCGCTGACACAGCTGGATATCGATCTGCACAACCGGATCTCCACGACGGATGAGAGAATGCTGCGCCGCATGGTCCGTGATTATCTCTTCCGGGGACATGCCGCCCAGGAGACCATCCGGGAGTGGCCGAAGGTCCGCGCCGGAGAGGACAAGAACATCTTCCCCTACAGCAGTGAGGCGGATGTCCTGTTCAACTCCTATCACATCTATGAGATCGCCGTACTGAAAAAGTACGCCTGGCCGCTTCTGGCTGCCATCACCCGTGAAGAGGAAGAGTACGCAGAGGCTCAGAGAATGCTGAACTTCCTGCAGTTCTTCCGCGTGATCGAGGACGACTCCGTGATCGTGAACAACTCGATCCTCCGCGAGTTCATCGGCGGAAGCGTATTTGTGGAATAAGACATGAAACGAGGGACT
>CAMOGZ010000023.1 GCA_946614405.1 uncultured Eubacterium sp.
TTGCCGAACTTCTCCGCATAAGTGATCCCGTGATAGGATTCATCCGGCGTACAAAGTCCGGGGAACTTGTCGGCATGGGCCATCCAGTCGAAGTTTCCGCTGTCGATGATGGCGCCGCCCACTGCCACGTCATGTCCGTCCATGTACTTGGTGGTGGAGTGGGTCACGATGTCTGCTCCCCATTCGAAGGGCCGGCAGAAGATCGGAGTTGCAAATGTATTGTCCACGATCAGTGGAACTCCGTGGTCATGCGCAGCCTTGGCAAAGCGCTCGATGTCCAGCACCTTCAGTGCAGGGTTTGCGATGGTCTCGCCGAACACTGCCTTGGTGTTGGGACGGAAGGCTGCTTCCAGTTCCTCATCGCTGCAGTCCGGATCCACGAAGGTAAACTCCACGCCCATCTTCTTCATGGTGACGTTGAACAGATTGAAAGTCCCGCCATAGATGGTGGAAGAAGCCACCACGTGGTCTCCGCAGGATGCGATATTAAATACCGCGAAGAAGTTGGCTGCCTGTCCGGAAGAAGTCAGCATCCCTGCGGTGCCTCCCTCCAGCGCTGCGATCTTGGCTGCCACCATGTCATTGGTGGGGTTCTGCAGTCTGGTGTAGAAGTAACCCTCTGCCTCCAGATCGAAGAGCTTGCCCATGTCTTCGCTGGTGTCATATTTAAACGTTGTGCTCTGAATGATTGGGATCATACGGGGATCGCCGTTTCCCGGCGTGTAGCCCGCAACAATACATTTGGTTTCCTGTTTCATGCTTATACCTCACATAATTAATACTTCTGTTAATATTTTATACCATTCCATCATTGAATGCAAACACTACAAGGTTGTATAATGGTTGCATGAACAAGAAGAGACTGACCATCCATATTATTATATTTTTCCTCTTCATCGCCGGAGTCTGGGGCTTCACCACCCACGATGCATTTCTCTATCAGAAGGACATCGCTAAGATCACTTCCGTTACCGACACCTACGTGAAGTCGAAGACAGGCACCGACGGGATCCGGGACTATGAAGAGAAGTACTACCGCCAGGAGATCTCGGCGGTGCTTTTGAATGGAAAAAGCAAAGGCGAAACGGTGCATTTCACCAATGACTACGCCCAGTCGGAGGTCTATCAGATCCGCCTCAGCAAGGGGGACCAGGTCTTCCTGGAGAATCTCAGTGAGGAGGACGGCAGCCTCACGGCGGCCCTTTCCGGCATCAAGCGGGATCACTGGGTCCTGACCCTCCTGGCGGCCCTCTTCGGCCTCTTCCTTCTGGTGGGCGGACGCCACGGCATCCTCACCATCGGAAGCCTGGTGCTGAACATGATCGCCTTCTACTTCGTCCTGCGGCTCTACCTGAAGGGCGTGAACATTCTGGTCGCCACCATCCCCATGACCATATTCTTTACCGCCATGCTGCTCTTTTTCATGTATGGAAAAGACCGCAAGACCCGGATCACTTTCCTTGCCACCATCCTGACGGTGCTGGCCGTGACGGCGGTGGCCGCTCTTGTGATGCTCACGGGCCAGGTGGATTATGATTTCCTGGACTATCTCATCCAGCCATATGATCCTTCCGATGCGGCTATGATCTTCCTGTCGGAGATCCTGGTGGGATGCCTGGGTGCTGTAATGGATGTGGTGATCACCATCGTCATGACCGTGGACCAGATCGCAGCCAGTGGCGGTGACACCAGCCGGAAGAGTCTTCTGGCCTCCTGCCGGGAGGTGGGAGATGATCTGGTGGGTACCATGATCGGCCTCATGCTCTTCACCAACATCGCGGCCTGTCTTCCCGCATTCATCCTGTTTATGCGAAACGGCATCGCCATCCGCACCATTCTGCGGTATAACGTGTTCTTCGAGCTGGCCCGGTTCCTCACCGGAAGTATCGGCATCGTCCTGGCCATCCCCATCTCGGCGGCTGTGGCCATCCACTTCTACAGCAGAAGGGAGGTGCGCTCATGATCCTGCTTCTGCTCACAGCGGTGCTGGTGCTCTGCATTTTCCTTTTCTGCGGGAACAAAGGCGCACGGGCCGTCGTTTCCACCACCATGAACGCAGGGCTTCTATTGATCTCCCTCTGGCTGATTTACCGGGGTCTTTCCCCTGTGGCAGTGACCCTGGTCTGCTGCGTTCTGATCACCGTGGTCACCCTCTTTTACCAGAATGAACCCGGCATCAAATCCCGGGCCGCCTTCCTGTCGGTCCTTGCCGTGATCCTGATCATGGTGCCGGTGGTCTTTGTGCTGGCCTATGGCGCCAACGCCGAGGGGTTCCCCCCGGAGAATTATGAGATGACCGACTCCAACGGCTACACCCGGGACATCGGGATCCCCATGCTGAGCCTGCAGATCAGCGTGATGTTCATCGCGCTTCTGGGCACCGTCATCGACACCGCTGTTGCCATCGTCTCCTCCATCCACGAGATCCGGGCAAGCAAAAAGGACCTGCCTCTGCATGCCCTTCTGGAATCTTCCTTCCGGGTCAGCAAAGCGGTCCTCAGTTCGTCCATTCATACGATTTTCTATATTTATATTGCAGAGTACATGACCCTGTTCATCCAGTACGTCTCGGAGTCCTCCTTCTCGGAGGTCCTGAACAGCAAGTCCCTTGCTCACGAGCTGATCTCCATCTCAGCATCTGGTCTGGGCTGCTGCCTGGTGGTACCGGCGGCCACGGTCATTGGTGCTCTTCTGATCCATTCTCATGGGCAAGAAGAAGCTTGATAGCCTCTACATATCCGTCGAATCCCTTGCCGGCGATGGTGCCGATGACAGCCTGCCGGATATAGGAGACCTGACGGAACTCCTCACGGGTGGACACATCGGAAATGTGCACCTCCACCGTGGGAAGTCCCACGGCCTTGACGGCGTCCAGTAATGCCACACTGGTGTGGGTGTAGGCGGCGGGATTGATGATGATCCCGTCGTACTTGCCGTAGGCGTCCTGGATCACATCCACCAGATCTCCCTCATGGTTGGACTGGTAGAATCCCGTGGAAACATCCAGCGCCTCTGCGGCGCCCTCGATGTAGTGGACCAGGTCCTGATAGGTCTTCCGCCCATAGATCTCCGGCTCCCGGATCCCAAGCATGTTAAGGTTGGGGCCGTTGATGATAAGGATCTTCATTATTTCATCTCCTGATTGTTATTGATAAAGTAATCACTCCAGGAATCGTAGGCATCCTTCCGTTCCTCATAGAGCTGCTCCAGAGGAGTGCTGAGGGACAGAGGTCTGCCGTCCTTGGCCAGCTTGTCCAGGTCGCGCTTGACCCAGATCACCACGCTGTTCTGGCGGATGATGTCGCGGTTGCCCCGCTTCTTCACCACGCCGCCTCCGGTGGCGATGACCAGTCCCGTCTTCTTACATGTCTCTTCCAGAATGGCGGTCTCCACCTTGCGGAAGTAGCCTTCTCCCTTCTGGTCGAAGATCTCCGGGATGCTCATGCCCTCCCGTTCCTCGATGATATCATCGATATCCACGAACTCCTTGCCTCTGCTCTGGGCCATGGTCTTCCCCAGGAAGGTCTTGCCGGAGCCTGGCATGCCGATCAGAACGGTGTTCATTTTCTCCCTCTTCACCTCATCGATGACGATGGGGATCAGATCCCGGTCAAGTTCAATACCCTGGAAAAGCTCGCTGGCTTCCCAGGCCTGGGCCACGATCATGTCGATGCCGCCGGCAGCAGGGATCCCCAGTCGCTGAGCGTCCAGGATCAGCTTGGTCCGGTGGGGGTTGAAGATCAGATCCATTACTCCCTTGCAGTTAAAGAATTCCTCTATATCCACCAATGGATGCAGATTGTCCGGATACATTCCCACCGGGGTGGTATTGATGACGATCTCCGCATCGTGGTGCTTCTCCAGGTTGTCATAGTTGTTCTCTCCGGTGCGGGAGACCACGATGATCTCCTCCGCATCCAGATCCTTCAGAACGGCCTGTACGGTGCGGGAGGCTCCGCCGGAGCCCAGGACCACGCACTTGCGTCCCGTGACGCTGATTTCCGCGTCCTCCATCATGTAACGGAATCCGAAATAATCGGTGTTATATCCCTTCAGTTTACCGTTCTCGTCTCTTACTATGGTATTGACACTTCCGATCTTGGTGGCCTCGTCAGACACCTCGTCACAGTACTGCATGACGTCGATCTTATATGGTATGGTCACGTTGAATCCGCTGTATTCCGTATCACGGAGTCTGGCCTCCAGCTCCTCAGGTGCCGTCTGCAGCAGATCATACTGGTAGTCTCCGAATTTACTGTGGATCATGGGGGAATAGCTGTGTTCCACTCTTCCGCCGATCAGTCCGATTTTCTTCATTACGATCATTCCTCTCCGATGAGTTCTCTCTGGTAATCTCTACTCACCTTCATAATCGTATTATACACTATCTTCACATATTCTGCCATACCTTCCTCAGACATGGCTGCCAGTTCTTCCAGTTTTTCCTTTTCTCTGGAAGCATCCAGCACGGGTAGGCCCCGCTCCTGCTTGTATCGGGCCACATCCTCCACCACGTGCATACGCTGCTGAAGAAGGTCCAGGATCTGCCTGTCCAGCTGGTCGATCCTCACTCTTGCGTCCTTCAGGTCCATGGGATCACCTCATATCTCGATGTAGCTTCCCAGGTACTGCAGATCCTGGGACAGCTCTTCCGTCTGGTTCATCAGCCGGATGAATTTCTCAGAATAGGCTTCCGCATCGATATCAAAGTAGAAACGATAGGCGAAATCCCGGTTGGCGATGGGCCGGCTCTCCAGCTTGGATATGTTGATATCCATGGCATAGAACCGGGACAGCACCCTGTACAGGGAGCCCGGTTTATGGGATACGCTGAAGATCAGGGACGTCTTGTTGGCTCCCGGATAGATCTCCAGATTCTTGCTGATGCAGATGAAACGGGTGTAGTTGTTCTCGCTATCCTGTACGGATTCCTCCAGGCACTCCAGGTCGTAGAGGGCTCCGCATTCATAGGATGCCAGGGCCGCCACGTCATCCCGGTCCGATCTGGCTACCATCTCCGCCGCCTGGGCGGTGTTGGAGCAGACTGTCACCTTTGCATTGCTGAACTCCTTCAGATAGTCCTCGCACTGGAGAATGGCCATCTCATGGGAGAAGATCTCCCGGATGTCTTCCTTCCGGGTCCCCTTCTTTGCCAGGAGGCTGTGGTCGATCTTCAGCCGTACGCTTCTGACGATGTAGAACTGATACTTTGTCAGAAGTTCATAGACGGAGTTGACAGAACCCGCCGTGCTGTTTTCGAGAGGGATCACACCGTACTGTACCAGGCCCTTATCGATGGCGGCGAACACTCCGTTGAAGTTCTTCATATACATGATTTTCGGCATACTGAACAGCTTGTCGCAGGCCTGCTGCTGGAACGCACCCTGCACTCCCTGACAGGCGACGGTGGCTCTCTCGGGGAAGACGCGGGGCGTCTGTTCTCTCGCTTCCTTGATGTCCCGGACCAGAGGTGTGTCCTCCAGGACCACCTTCCGCTCATGATCCTTCGCCAGCTCGCTCAGGGTGGAATACAAAAGTTTGGTGTAAGGGGCGATCTCCTCCGGCGCTCTTGCCGTCAGATTTTCCATTCTGGTGCGCTCCGCAATGGGATCGTCCACCGGAAGTCCCTGCAGCTTCTTCTCCCGCGCCGACTCCGTGGTCAGCTTCATACGCTGTTCCAACAGGTCCATGATCTTCTCATCGACCTGGTCGATCTCCTTCTGATAACCGGTAATATCTCTTTCTTCACTCATAATCTGACCTCATTCTGTTTCTTTTATCATATCATACAGTGCGATGGCGCAGGCGGCTTCCACACAGGGTACGGCCCGCGGGACGATGCAGGGGTCATGTCTGCCCCGGATCGTCAGCTTCACATTCTCCTCTTTCGAGAGACTTACACTGTCCTGCACGATGCCGATGGACGGCGTGGGTTTGAAGGCCACCCGGAATTCCAGAGGCATTCCGCTGGTGATGCCCCCCAGGATCCCGCCGTGATTGTTGGTAGCCGTCCGGATCTCCCCGTCTTCGTACTGAAAGCTGTCGTTGTTTTCACTTCCCTTCAGCCGCGCAGCGCCGAACCCGTTTCCGAACTCGATGCCCTTCACGGCCGGGATGCCAAACACACAGGCAGCGATGCGGTTCTCCGCTCCGTCAAAGATGGGATCGCCGATGCCTGCAGGAACACCGGTGGCGATGCATTTCACGATGCCGCCCACGGAATCATTTTCTCCCAGGACCCGGTCGATTTCTCCAAGAGGATCCTCACTGTTTCCGTGGATCTCATCGATGGAGCCCTTGATCTGGATCCCCTTCTCCTCCAGAAGCTGCCGGCAGATCCCCCCTGCGATACAGAGGGGCGCGGTGAGTCTTCCGGATGAATGGCCTCCGCCGCGGTAATCTTCATATCCATGGTGTTTCACATGGGCCGTAAAGTCCGCATGTCCGGGCCGGGGAATATCATTGATCCCCGAGTAGTCTCCGGAATGGCTGTCCAGGTTCCGGATGATCGCCGTAATGGGCGAGCCCTCCGTAACGCCGTCCCGGATCCCGGACAGAAACTCCGGCCGGTCCGGCTCCTTTCTTCTGGTGGAATACTTACTGTTTCCCGGGGCTCTTCTGGCAAGGAAGGACATCAGTTTGTCCATATCGATGGTCTTCCCTGCAGGGATCCCGTCTATTGTCACGCCTATGGCCGGTCCATGTGATTCCCCGAAAACAGATACTTTGATATTGTTCCCAAATATTGAACTCACTCTCTATCACCTCACATTCCCGTCGATACCCAGTTCCTTCATGACCTGAAAGAATCCCGGATAGGATTTTGCCACTGCGTTCTTTCCATTTATTATCACATTATGATCCGTCAAAAGGGACATCACCGCCGCCATCATGACGATGCGGTGATCCCCTGCTCCGTCCACGCATCCTCCGGAAAGAGGGCTGCCGGATGCTCCCTGAATCCGGATCCGGTCCTCTCCTTCCTCTGCATCTGCTCCCAGATCTCTCAGGCAAGATACGATGCTTCGGATCCGGTCACTTTCCTTCAGCCGCAGCCGTCCCGCTCCTGTGATCCATGTCTCGCCCTCCGCGAAGGCTCCCAGCACTGCGATGGCAGGCGCCAGGTCCGGTACGTCAGAAACATCGATGGTCTGGCCCACCAGCCGGGAAGGCTTTGTGACCAGGATATCCTGCTCCATGGACACCTCTGCGCCGAAGGCACGTGCAATGTCCACGATCCTGCGGTCGCCCTGGCAGGAGTCCATATCCAGGCCCCGGATCCCCAGGGGTTCGCTGCCGATGGCTCCGGCACAGATCCAGAATGCCGCGCCGGACCAGTCTCCCTCTACGGTAAGATCGCCCGGGCTCTGGTACTTCTGGGGACCTGCGATCCGGTAGATCGTCTCCCCCGGGTGCTTTTCCGCATCCCAGAGGATCCCGAAACGCCTGAGCACATCCAGGGTAATGTCCACGTAGCCTGCGGACTCCAGGTTCCCGGTGATCCGGATGCTGCTGTCCCCCGCAAGCAGAGGCAGCGCCATCAAAAGCCCCGTGATGAACTGGGAGGACACATTCCCCGGGATCGTGTACTGTCCCGGCCGGAGCATCCCTCCGGTCTCAAGGGGACTTGTGCCCTGGGGGCCGAGCTTCATGCCGTGGGCCGCAAGTTCCTCGTACAAAGGCGACAAAGGCCGCTCTGTCAGCCTCCCTCTGGTCTCAAACCGGGCCTTCTTTCCCAGGGCTCCTGCGATGGGAAGAAGAAACCGGAGAGTGGACCCGCTCTCCCCGCAGGGAAGCACCGGCGCAGGATCCGCCAAAGCCTTGACGCAGGCCCTGGTGGCATTGATATCGTCTGAGGGGTAGTCGCAGAGCACGCTGCCCTTTCCGGCCAGTGCCGCCGCGATCAGCTCCCGGTGTGCATATGATTTGGATGGTATGATATCGATTGTTTTCACGATCATTCTCCATTCAGCTGGGCCGGTCCGCACTTCTGCAGAACCGCCGTCTTGGCGTTCTTTCCTTCTGCCAGAAGTTCCTCCAGCCACTGCCTGTCGTCGGCCTCGATGGCCTCTTCATACCGCTGCAGCTGATTGATCAGCCCGCGGATCTCCCTAATCAGGTAATCCTTGTTCTCCAGGAACAGCTCTGACCACATCTTCTCATCCAGGTAAGCAACTCTGGTGAAGTCCTGATAACTTCCGGCGGAGATCATCTGGCTGTCCACCAGGGCGGTGTCGCTCTTGATGAATCCGTTGGATACGATGTGAGGCATCTGGGAGGTGAAGGCGATGACTTTGTCGTGCTCGTCGGCGGTGGTGACTCCCACACGGCCGAAGCCCGCCAGCATGATCATGCCCTTCACTTTCATGAGAAGCTCTATGTCGTCCCGCTTCTCCGGCACCAGGATAAACGGTGCGTTGCGGAACAGGTCATCACTGGAATGTTTGAATCCGCCCCGTTCTTTACCTGCCATGGGATGGCCTCCCATGTAAGTGAACCCATATTGCCGGGCGATGGGAAAACACCGCTCACAGACGTAGCGCTTGGTTCCGCAACAGTCGATGACTATGGCGTCCTTGCGGATGAGGGGCGCGTGCTCCTCGATCCAGTCCGCCGCCTTCGCCGGGGTGATGGCCACCATGATCAGGTCGCATTCCCCGATCCTCTCGTCGGTGAGAAGGCCGTCTACGGCCTCTGCCATCTGCGCAAACTGATTCACCAGGTCATCGGCGTCATAGCCGTATACCGTGACGCCGGCCTTCTTGTATGATTTCGCCAGGGATCCTCCGATGAGTCCCAGGCCAACGACTCCTACTTTCATTTTACGACCTCCCTGATTTTTCTGACTCTCTCCATGGTCTCCTCAAACTGCTTGGGCGTCAGGGACTGTGCGCCGTCGCACAGTGCCATAGGCGGATTGTTGTGGACCTCGATCATCAGTCCGTCTGCCCCGCCTGCCGTAGCCGCCATAGCCATGGGCTCCACCAGGTTTGCGTGACCTGTGGCATGGCTGGGGTCCACCACCACCGGAAGGTGTGTCAGGTCGTGGAGGACAGGGATCACCGACAGATCCAGAGTATTTCTGGTGTATGTCTCGAAGGTGCGGATCCCTCGTTCACAAAGGATCACGTTCTCGTTTCCGCCGCTCATGATGTACTCCGCACTCATGAGAAGCTCCTTGATGGTATTGGCCAGTCCTCTCTTCAGAAGGATGGGCTTGTCACAGTGTCCCAGCTCCTTCAGAAGTTCAAAGTTCTGCATGTTCCGGGCGCCCACCTGAATCACGTCCACGTCGCAGAACAGATCCAGATGATCCTGGTTCATGATCTCTGTAACGATGGGAAGTCCGGTGGCCTTCTTGGCTTCCAGAAGGAGCTTCAGCCCTTCTGCCTTCAGCCCCTGAAAATCATAGGGCGAGGTCCTGGGCTTGAATGCGCCGCCCCGCAGCATGGTGGCTCCTGCGGCCTTCACCGCCTGGGCGACCTCGATGATCTGATCCTCGGTCTCCACCGAGCAGGGTCCTGCGATCACAGCGAAGTGTCCTGCGCCGATCGTAGCCTCTGTGGAATCGGTTCCACCGATGGTGATCATGGAATCTTCCGGGTGGAACTTGCGGTTTGCCTTCTTGAAGGGTTCTTCAATAAGGACGACCCGGTCCACGATGTCCAGAAGCTCCAGCATCTCCACATCGATCCGGCTGGTATCCCCGATGAGACCCAGCACCACCTGATCTCCGTCCATGTACTCATTGACTCTGAGACCCTGGTCCTCGAACCAGCGGATCAGCATTTTCTTTTGTTCTTCTGTCGTACCGGTTTTTAAAATTGTAACCATTATTTCCTCCAAAATAGAATACCCCGCAGCATTTTGCTGTGGGGTAGTGTGATCGTCTCCATGACAGGTCTGTTACGATTACCTTTCCGTACAGCAAAATGCTCTTCCTTCAAGAGTAAAGGAAAAGTAATAATAACCGTATTCTGCTGCAAAGGTGGTCTTCTTCATAACAGTTCTCCCATTCTTATTTGCAATATAAATGTAGCATAGCAGGGTGTAAAATGCAAGGGGATTTTTTGAACTTTTTGTTATATTTCACTATATTTTTAAGTATTATTTGTCCGAAAACAAAACTTTTGGACAGAATGTGAAGATTCTGCGAAAAAAAATGACATTTGAAATTAAGTGTGTTACAATGGCTAAGATTGAAAATGTATGGAATCAAGAAGGAAAGTAAACGGAACAGCGGCAGAGGAGACTCTGTCTCTTACGGATACTTTCGTTTTTTTGCTTAGGGGGTAACTAATAATGGAAAACTACATTCAGGTACCGAGTCTCAAACCGATCTATCCTGCGAACTATCACAGAGACTTCCGGGAGATGATCCGCTATGCAGCGGACACCTACGGTACCGACGACGCTTTTATTCTGAAGAACAAACCCAAGTCCCGCAAGGAGGCGCCTACTTACAAGCACATCTCCTTCCGGGCCTTCCGCCAGGATGTCCGCGCTCTGGGCACCGGCCTCCTGAAGTCCGGCCTCGGCGGCAAGAGGTTTGCCATCATCGGTAAGAACAGCTATGACTGGATCATCAGCTACTACGCTGTACTTTGTGGTCTGGGGACCTGCGTTCCCCTGGACAAAGGCCTGCCCTACGAGGAGCTCCACTCCTCCCTGGTCAGAAGCCATGCGGACGTGCTGATCTTCGACCCCGGCCACAAAGACCTGGCCGAAAAGCTTATCGAAGACGGAAACAGCGGCGTCACCACCTTCCTCTGCATGGAGGATCTGGAGGGATTCGAATCCTGCCAGTGGATGTGGAAGAAGGGCCTGCGGGCTTTGGGCGATGGGGACACAGAGTATGACGAGCTGCCCATCGATCCCGATGCAGTGACGATCTACCTGTTCACTTCCGGCACCACCAGCATGTCCAAGGCCGTGATGCTGTCCCAGAAGAATATCATGAGCAATCTCTACACCATGGAGAAGGTCGAGGACATCCGCCACGGAGATATCAACATGGCGTTCCTGCCCTATCATCATACCTTCGGCTCCAGCGGCCAGTCCCTGATGATCGCCTGCGGCGTCACCACCACCTTCTGCGACGGACTGAAATACATCCAGAAGAACCTGGTGGAATACCACGTCTCCGTCTTTGTCTGCGTACCGCTTCTCATCGAAGCCATGTACAAGAAGATCATGGCCGGGATCCGCAAGCAGGGTAAGGAAGAGAAGTTCAAGAAGGGTCTTGCCATTTCCAAACTTCTCATGAAGCTCCATATCGACGTGCGCAAGCGCCTGTTCAAGGAAGTGCTGGACCAACTGGGCGGCAACGTCCGCTACATCATCAGCGGCGCCTCCGCACTGGATCCTGAGGTGGTGGACGGATTCACCGCCATGGGCATTCAGGTGGTACAGGGATATGGCATGACGGAATCCTCACCGGTCCTTGCCGCAGAGAATCCGAAGAACATGCGGGCAGGCTCCATCGGCATGTCCATGCCGGATGTGGAACTGCGCATCCTGGAACCCAATGAAGAAGGCATCGGCGAGCTCA
>CAMOGZ010000024.1 GCA_946614405.1 uncultured Eubacterium sp.
ACGGTACAGTCCAAGTCGACCTGTCTTCCGGACACGCCGGGAAGACTCGTTTCCTCTTCAATGGTCACTCCCTGATACTCTGCCATATCATCATGATATTCTGCGATCTCCCGCACCGGCTGCTGATACAGTTTGCCGTCACGGATGGAGAGCTCTCTTGGGATGGTCATCTGTCCGAAGACGGGATGGGATACGGTCCGCTGGTTTGCGGTATCCGGATTCTGCATCCATCCGATGAGGATCCTTCGGCCGTCGGGGGCCTCCAGAGTCTGAGGAGCGTAGAAGTCGATTCCGTAGTCCATCGGCCGGACCACTTCTTCGCGGTAGCTTTCTGATTCCCGGTCGTATTCTCCGGTCATATAGAAGCTGTTGTTACCGCTGTGGAATTCTCTGTCGTCCTCCAGCATATTCATTGCAGAGCCGATCAGCACCTGTTTCTCATCCAGCCGGAAGAAATCGGGGCATTCCCACATGGTCCCAAGGCGGTGGTCATTTCGCACCAGGGTCTTTGCAAACTCCCAGGACCAGCCGTCCCGGCTGTGGAACAGAAGCATCTGTGCGCCTTCTGTTTCATTCTGGTTTGCGGCGATGGCCCGCCAGGTCCCATCTTCTTCCTGCCAGATCTTCGGGTCCCGGAATTCATAAGGATTGCCTCCCTTTGGAAGGTCCTCTGCTGTCAGTACGGGATTCCCTTCATATTTGCTGTAATTCTCTCCGTCACCCACGGCCAGGCTCTGGGTCTGAAAGCCCCGGTGATCGGGATCATCCGGGAGCCAGACGACGCTGGTGTACATCAGCAGCTGTCTGCCGTCGGGAAGTGTTTCTGCCGTTCCGGAGAAACATCCGCCCTCATCATAGGGGGTATCCGGCGCCAGTGCGGCCGGTTTGTATTGCCAGCGGATCAGGTCTTTGCTCACGGCATGGCCCCAGTGCATGGGGCCCCACTGTGGACCGTAGGGGTGGTATTGGTAAAACAGATGAAATTGGCCTTTGTACCAGGAAAAACCATTGGGGTCGTTCAGCCATCCCACGCGGGGGGAGAAGTGATAGCCCGGGCGCGTTCCCGGCGGAACCGTCTTCTCCTGTTGTAATTCATATTCTCTGGCTTTCTCTAATATCTGACTCATCTTGTACCTGTTCTTCTTCCATTTTTCGGAACACCGGATCGTACAGGATCGTGCATATAAACCCGGGGAGGGAGAGCCCGTACAGAAGCACCGGAAGTGCCAGGATCCCCTGGAAGTGCCACAGGGCTGCCAGCCAGGCGAGCCAGACGGCTGCCATTGCCAGGGTTCTGGGAAGGTGTCCCAGGAACAGCCTGACGGCGTTGGCCAGGGTCCCCCGGATGGTGTTCTCAAACCTCGCCTGAAGCGCGAAGGTCCAGACTCCCAGGACGAAAATCAGCACCAGCACGACGGTGAGGGCGATCATCATCCCCGTGGTCAGCTTCGCATCGAAGCTTCTCAGAATGCGAAGGTCCAGGTATCCCAGGAGGCCCACTGCCAGATAGAGCAGGCCTAGGGCCGCTCCCTGCTTCAGGTTCTCCCGGAATGACTTCAGGAACATCCTCCGGATATAGGTCTCTTCTCCTCTCAACTGATGCAGCATCACGTAGTTCATGGCGGTGAGGGATGCCCCGGCGGTGACCACCGGCACACAGCATGCCAGGGTCAGCACGTTCAGGATCACCAGGTCCACCATCTGTGACAGGAACCGCATCAGTGGATTGTTTGCGTCAAAAAATCGGTCCATACGATCTCAGTCCTTTCATCAGCCCTTGACTGCTCCTGAGGTAACTCCTGCCACGATGTACTTCTGCAGGAAGAGATACAGGATCAGGATCGGCAGCATTGCCAGCAGCAGTGCGGCCATAACCAGACCGATGTCTGTGGAATACGTTCCGTAGAATGCCTGTGTTGCGATAGGAATGGTGTAGATCGACTTGTCTGTCAGCACCAGGCTCGGCAGGAGGTAGTCGTTCCAGAATGCCATTGCATCGATGATCGCAACGGTGGCGATGGTTGGCTTCAGCAGTGGGAAGACGATCTTCCAGAAGGTCTGCCACCGATTGCATCCGTCGATCAGTGCGGCTTCCTCAAGCTCCAGCGGGATGTTGGAACTGATGGCGCCATGGAACATGAAGGTTGCCATGGATACCGAGAATCCGGTATGCATCAGGATCAAGGTGATCCGGCTGTTCAGGATGTGGAAGATTCCGCCGTAAACGGAAACCAGGGGTACCATCAGAACCTGGAAGGGGATGACCATGGAAGCGATCATCAGTGCGAACAGGATCGCGCAGGCCTTCCATTTGCCGTTTCTCACGATGACGAAGGACGCCATTGCAGAAACCAGGATCGTCAGGATCGTGGCGCATACAGTGATGAAGAGGGAGTTCTTGAATACGTTGAAGAAGTCCATCTTCTCCATGGCCTCAGGGAAATTCTTCAGAGTGAATCCGTGCTCGCCGATGAGGGCCAGAGGATCCGCCGTGATGTCTGCCTGATCTTTGAATACGTTGATCAGTACCAGGATGAACGGCAGGACAAACAAGATGAAGACGATGATCAGGACGATGATCATGATCGCGTGTCTGGTTTTCTTTGCTTTTGCAGCTTTCTCGTTCTGTGTCATTATGCTTCCACCTCCCCTTTCCTGCTGACATATACCTGGGTAATACCGATGACGGCGCAGATCACGAAGAGGATGAGAGCCTCAGCCTGACCTGTTCCATAGTCTTTGTATGTGAAGGCTTTGTTGTATACGTGCATGGCTGCCAGTACCGAGGAGAAGAACGGTTCACCCTTGGTCAATGACAGGTTGACATCGTAGACAACGAAGCATCTGGTGATGCTCAGGAAAATGCAGGTGGTAAAGGACGTTCTCATGAGAGGGATCGTCACGTTACGCATTGCCTGGCCCGGTGTGCAGCCGTCGATCATGGCGGCTTCCTTCAGGCTGTCGCTGACGCTCATAAAGCCTGCGACATAGATCAGCATCATGTAGCCTGCATACTGCCAGACGGACACCAGGATCAGACAGAACATGGCGCCGCCGGTGCTTGCCAGCAGCGAAGGAACGGTTCCTCCTGCGATGGCAGAGCCGATGGCCACAAAGGCACGGTTGAAGACGAACTTCCAGACATAACCCAGTACGATTCCGCCGATCAGGTTCGGGATGAAGAATCCGGCACGGAAGAAGTTCTGACCTCTTACTCCGCTGGTGACCAGATATGCCAGGAAGAAGGCTACGATGTTAACGAATACTACCGCAAATGCGGAATAAATGATGGTTCTTCCGATGGCGGACCAGAAGTATGCATCTTTGAATGCGGATACATAGTTGGCCATGCCTACGAAAGGTTTGTCTGCGGAAACGCCATCCCAGCTGGTGAAGGTCAGAAACAAACCGTAGATAAACGGAATGATGATGACCATGCAGAAGAGGATGAGCGCGGGACCGGCAAACATCAGGAATTGTTTGGACTTATATGCCATTGTATTTCTTTCCATTATGTTCTCCTCTCCTAGTTACTGTGGCTTTTCAGCGTCTTGGTCTTCCAGTAGGTCTCGATATCCTTGGCGAAACCTGCGCGGTCACTCTTGCCTGCCAGATATTTCTGGAACATGGCACCCAGGAGGGCATAGTGATCGTCCGGAAGATAGTTGTAGTTCGGAACCAGCTGTCCTGCAACGGTGTACTTGCTTACGGATGCACCGAGAGGATCGCTGATGGGCAGCTTGATGTTGGAGAATGCCGGAACCAGCGCGCAGTCATTGACCAGGAAGGACTGTCCTTCCTCGTTATAGATCAGCCAGTTCAGGAAGTCCTTGGCATTCTGGCGCATCTCATCCGAAGTGTTCTTGGAGGAATCAATGAAGAAATACTTGGATCCTCCTCCGACCAGCTTCTCATTCATGCCGTCGTCCATGTCCTGGGGTACCGGCATCATGCCCATGTTCTCGGTGTAATCAAACTGGTTGATCTGAGACCAGTCCCAGTTACCGCCGAACATAAATGCGATCTCACCTTCGGCCAGCTTCTTCTCCGAGATCTCACGCTCTGCGGAGATGGCACTTGCCTTGGCGTAGTTGTTTGCCATGAGAACGTCGAAGGTGTCCATCAGGGCATTGAACTTAGGATCGTCCAGGATCTTGATGGATCCGTCGGAGAGGCCCATAACAAAGGCATCCGGGTCGTCCTGTTCTTCATAGACCTGTGCAAGGTAGTGAGCGCCCAGTGACCAGTCTTCTTTCATGACTGCTGTCGGGTGCTTCATTCCGCCCTTGATCAGCTGATCGATCAGGCCCTGGAACGCAGTCTTGGTCTTGTACTTTTCCGGATCGAATTTCTCTCCGGTGATCTTCTCGATGGCGTCGGCATTATAGATGATTCCTCTTGCCTCAACGCAGACCGGGAAGCCGTAGACCTTGCCATTGATGTCGATGGCATATTCCGTGTCCTTGACCCACTTCTCGTTACTCAGGTCTTCAGCGTGTTCTTCCGCCAGGGAATAAACGTCCTTGGCGTCCACCATGGATATGGTGTACGGATTGTTGGATGCATATCTGGTGGCCAGATGTGCGGATACGGTATCACTGGAATAATATACTTCCACTGGTACCCCGGTCTCCTTCGAATACTTCTCCGCCATCTGCATGAGCTGATCCTGGATCTCCATCTTGGAGTTAAAGATGGTAAGGGTCTTTCCATCCCCGCCACCGGCTCCAGCATCCTCTCCGCTTCCGCCGCATGCCGTCAGAAGGAAGACAGACATTGCCATCACAAGAGTTATGGCAACTAACTTTTTGATTCTTTTCTTCACTATTTCACCTCCTCATTCTCTGTGAAACGTCTTTCTCAACGTGTCGAAAAGTAACCGGTTATTCAATCAATTCTAGCATTTTTGACAAAACACTGTCAATGGAAGATTGTTGGAAATACAATATTTACACCCTTTACCATTTTGCACGACAGTTCACTTTTACCATTTTCTGCGTAACCGATTACTCTATGGCGTATGATTATACATTAGGCTTGTATTTTGGTGTTTCTTAACGTATACTAAAGTTAGAGTATTGAGATTATTCTTAGAAAGGATCGCGAAGGACATGGCAAAATCTAACGTGACATTTCAGGACATCGCACAATACACCGGGTTCTCCAAGACCACCATCTCCCGGTATTTCAACCATCCGGACACCGTGACCCCACAGAACCAGGCCATCATCCGGGAAGCGCTGGAGAAGCTGGGATACCAGAGCAACAAGGTTGCCCGGATCCTTGCCAAGGGCCAGACCGAGTTCATCGGATTGATCATCCCCAACCTCTATCTGAGTTTTTATGCAGAGATTCTGGACGAGTTCCTGAAATCTTATGAGAAATATGGATATAAGTTTCTGGTCTTCAGCGGCGACCAGGGTGAAAAAGCCGAACGGCAGTACATTCAGGAGCTGCTCGCTTACCATGTGGAAGGCCTCATCATGCTGAGTCACACCATCCCTTCCCTGGAGCTTGCCTCCTACGACCTGCCTCTGGTGACCATCGAACGGGAGGACCAGTACGTCAGCAGCATCAACACCGACAACTATCAGGGCGGCGTGGAGGCCACAGAACTTCTTCACCGCTGCGGCTGTGACGTCTACCTCCACATCAACATTCCCGTCCTGGGCAAGAAGACTCCCGCCTTCCGCCGGATCGACGGCTTCCGGGACGTCTGCCGGAAATACGACCTGCCCCACGAGTTCCTTTCCTACAAAGGCGAAAGCAGTTATCAGGATCTGGCTGAGAAGCTCCATGTCATCACCGATGACATCGCCCGGAAGTACCCCGGCAAGCGCAAAGGCATCTTCTGCAGTAACGACACCATCGCCAACATCGTATTCAACCACCTCCTGCGGACCCATTCCCGGGATCTGGAAGAATACCGTCTCATTGGCTTCGACGGCTCACCGGTTTCCGAGCAGGCCGTCTATCCCATCAGCACCATCGCCCAGCAGATCGACCAGCTGGTAGACGGTGCCATGGAACTTATCGTGGATCAGATCAGGATCCGGAAGAAGGATCCTTCCGCCCTGCTGGAACCCGTCCACCGCACCGTCGCCCCCGTCCTCATCTCCCGGGCGACGACAGAGGAAGTATAATCCCGTGATTCAAGTCACACCCACACCAAAAAAGACCTCGGCACCGGATCCATCCGGCGCCATTTATATATTTCATTCCAACACAAAAGGCCCTTACCGGGCCTTTTTCAGATGCCATACATAGCATTGGTATTCTTCTGTCGCAGGGGGCAGGGGCAAGCCGCTGTCCATCAGCGTGCGGCCGGCGAGCATCGCGCCAGTCTCATCGATCACGTACTGTGCATCCACATCCAGTCCGCGGACCTTCACCGCGATATCGGCAGCACGAACATCGTCCGCCCCGCCGGTCCTCACCGCGGTCACTTTGGCCCGGCTTCCGTCCCGTGCCACAAAGACCCACGCGCTGTACGGATCCGCCAGCGGATCCGACAACCTATAATACTCTCCGTCCATCACCAGCGGCGCATCCTCGTGGAAGCATTTGATCTGCTCCCGTACCGCCGCCTTCTCTTCGGAAGACAGCTTCCGGGGATCCAGCTCGTATCCGAAAGTCCCCGCCATGGCCACCGCACCGCGGGTGGCAAATGGTGTGACTCGTCCCGTCTGATGATTGGGCACCACAGAAACGTGGGCTCCCATGGTGCAGGGTGGGTATCCAAAGGACGTTCCATACTGGATCGTCAGCCGGTCCACTGCATCCGTATTGTCACTGCACCAGATCTGGGGGCAGTAGTATAGCATGCCGGCATCAAACCGGCCGCCGCCTCCGGCACAGCCTTCGATCAGCAAGTCAGGATAGCGCTCCAGGATCTGCTCAAGCAGACGGTAGAGATTCTTCACATAATCATAGAGAACCTGGCCCGGCACCGCATCGCCGGAGCTATACACATCGGCGATGCTGCGGTTGAGGTCCCACTTCAGATAGTCTGCACCGCTGTCCAGAACTGCGCAGATCCGGCGGTACATCTCGTCCACCACGTCGTCCCGGGAGAAGTCCAGCAGGAGCTGGTAACGGCTCCGCACCGGAGACCGCCCCGGTACCGCAAGTGCCCAGTCCGGGTGCTCCCGGTACAGATCGCTGTTCTCACTGATGGCTTCCGGCTCCATCCAGATGCCGAACTTCAGGCCCAGGTCATGGACCCCATCCACCAGTTCCGACAAAGTACAGCCCATCCGGGCTTCATTATACCAAAGATCCCCCAGGCCGCGAATGTCATCGGTCCGTTCGCCGAACCAGCCGTCATCCATGACGATCATTTCCACGCCCAGGTCTGCGGCTGAGCGGGCCATGGACAGGATCTTGTCTCCATCAAAATCAAAATAGCAGGCTTCCCAGCTGTTGAGAAGCACCGGCCGCACTGCATCCCGCCAGGGGCCGCGGCACAGGTGCCGGCGGATCACGTCATGGTGATTCCGGGACAGCCGTCCCAGCCCACAGTCGCTGAAACTCATGATTACTTCCGGCAACACAAGCTCTTCACCGGCCTTCAATGGATAGGCCAGCTGATCCTGAAACAGTCCCATCTGCATCCGGGTCTGTCCGTAAGAGTCTTTTTCGATCTCCGCCTTGAATCCTCCGCTGTACACAAACTGCATGGACCAGCAGCGCCCGCTGTCTTCCGTCGCATCCGGATCCATCAGGATCATGAAAGGGTTATAATGGTGGGAAGACATTCCACGGCGGCTTTCCATGGAGAAGTTTCCATGATTCACAGGTCCCCTGTCCGGTACCCGTTCCATGGTGTGCCGTCCCCAGAAGATCATTCTCTCATACTCCCCGAAGGTAAAGTCCAGGCAAGCAGTCTGGGCTTTTTCTATGATCAGATCCTCTCCGGCGCAGACCATGGCCGCCCGGGTGATCACATCCAGTTCTCCAAGAACACCGTAATAAAGACGAACCGTCAAGGAAGGCTTTGTGCTCTGAAGGGTCACCTCCAGGGTCTCGCCGGCATCGTCATACACTGCCGGGAACCCGGGCAGGCCGTATTTCCCGGGGCGGATCTCCGCTGAAACAAACCGCAGGTCGCAGCCTAAAACTCCCTCCGCGTCGCGGACGATCAGCAGGGGACTGCGAAAGTCCCCGGTGCCCAGGGTGGGAAACTCCTGGGGCAGGGCGTCCAGGGAATAGGTCCTGTCATTTTCGGCCTCGTAAGGATTCCCCGAGAAGCCCCTGTCCGCCAGCTCCGGCAGCGGTGCCAGGTCCTCCCGCCGCGGGCCGTAATACAGGTGCAGCAGGTGGCCGTAGCGGCCCACCATCATCTGGTAGGTGCTGCGGGCCGTGTGGATCATAATGGTGTTATCGCGTTTTTCAATCATTCTGTCTTTCCTCATAGTCACAGAAAGGCCGGCGTGTGCCGGTCCTTTCCGATCAGGCTATTCTCTCATTCCTCATACTTATGCAGCAGCCAGCGGAAGCCGGCGCTTTCCAACCAAGCGGTTCCCTGTACTTCCTCGCCGGTGAGGAGGTCCGTGTAGGGTTCTTCCAGCCAGGCGGCGGCGTGAGCATCGCCAAAGTTGAACAGGGCGATGAGCTTTTCGCCGCGGTAGTAGCGGCCGATGCCGAGGACGTTGTCGTTTCCGGTGTCCACCACCCAGGTGTCCGCGTCGAAGTCAAACACGTGATGCTCCGCCCGCAGGTTCAAAAGGCGGCGGATGGTCTGGAAGATCCGGCCCTGACGGGACAGCGGATCACTCCGCAGTGCTGCTTCATCCCAGGGGAAGGCGCCCCGGTGGATGTACCGGGAATCGTCGGCTTTCAGCGGATCATCGTGGTAGGAGTAGTCATTCTTCTGCCCGATCTCATCTCCGCTGTACAGCACCGGGATCCCGGACTGGGTCAGCAGGAACGCATGGAGCATGATGTCCCGGCGGATGGCCCACTCCAGCTTGGACTGGTCGCCTTCGTACTCGGCGGCTTCGATGCCGCAGAGGGAGGCAGTGGTGCCGCAAAGGCGGGCATCCCCCAGCAAAGGATCATTGTTATAGAGTTCTCCCCGGCTGGCGCTCTCCCAGCCCTGACCGGTGAGATAGTCATTCAGGTATTTCTTATGAGGCACCTGGCTGATGCCAAACTGCCCGAGGTAGTCGTAGTCCAGGCCCCAGCCGATGTCATCGTGGCACCTCAGATAGTTCAGGAAGGTGAACTGGTGGGGCAGGGCGAATACAGTGCCCAGCTGGTGCTCCATCAGCCGCACATCCCGGGTGGCCACCGTATGCCAGGTAGTGGCCATGGTGGTGACATTGTAAAGCATGTGGCACTCCGGCTTTTCCACGGAGCCGAAGTATGGAACCACTTTGTCCGGCTCCATTACCACTTCCCCCAGAAGCAGGGTGCCGGGACAGACCACTTCTGTGGCAAGCCGCATCAGGCGTACCAGGTTGTGGACCTGAGGCAGGTTTCTGCAGTTGGTCCCAAGCTGCTTCCAGATGTATGGGACGGCGTCCAGCCGGATCACGTCCATGCCCTGGTTGCACAGGTTCAGGAGGTTCTCCGTCATGTCGTTGAACACCGTGGGGTTAGCGTAATTCAGATCCCACTGGTAGGGGTAGAAGGAGGTCATGACCACCTTCCCGGCCTCTTCACACCAGGAGAAGTTTCCCGGCGCCGTAGTGGGGAAGACCTGGGGCACCGTCCGGTCAAACTCCCAGGGGATGTCCCAGTTATCATAGAAGAAGTAGCGGTCCTGGTACTCCCGGTTCCCTTTGCGGGCTTCCACCGCCCAGGGATGCTGGTCGCTGGTGTGATTCATCACAAAGTCCAGACACACCACGATCCCAACTTCATGGCAGGCTTTGGCCAGGGCGGCCAGATCCTCCATGGTTCCGAACTTCGGATCCACCTGAGTGAAGTCCGCCACGGCATAGCCGCCATCGTTCTTCCCCTCCGGGCTCTTCAGAATGGGCATAATATGCAGGTAATTGACCCCGCACTCCTTCAGATAGTCCAGGTGCTCCATCACGCCGGGCAGATCCCCCGCGAAGAGGTCCACGTACAGCATCATGCCCACCAGGCGGTTGCTCTTATACCAGCTTGCATCCCGGCACTTCATCTCATCCCATTTCCGCAGGTCGTCATTTCTCTTCTCATACTGCTTCTGCAGCATTCTGACGAAATAGTCATAGGCGTGGCCATCATCATAGAGCTCCATGAAGAGCCACCGCATCTCGTCCTGACAAGCCTCAAGGCGAGTTTCAAATACATTCTCTTTCTCTTTCATCATGCTCTCTCCGCGATCAGTGCTTCCACTTCTTCCTTCGCCGGCATCACCCGCAGCGCACCCTTCCGGGTGGTGACGATGGAGGCTGCGGCATTGGCGAAGGTCAGCATATCTTTCAGATTCTCCGGGCTCAGCTCTGTGAGACCGTGTTCCAGCACGTAGTTCAGCACGCAGGCACAGAAGGTGTCTCCGGCTCCGGTGGTTTCCACCGTGTTTTCATTCAGGAAAGGCATCACTGTGACTTTGTGCCCGCCGCAGTATGCTGTGCTTCCCTCAGCGCCCTTGGACAGGCAGATCAGCTTGATCTGGGGATAAGCCTCCTTCAGGGCCGCGATGCCCTCGTCGAAGTCTTCCTTCCCGGTGAACCACTGGATCTCATTGTCGGAGATCTTCAGCACGTCGCAGTGGGCAAGTCCCCAGGCGATCTCCTCCTTCGCCCGGTCCAGGCTGTCCCAGAGGGGCTCCCTCAGGTTAGGGTCGAAGGAGCGGATGCATCCCGCTTCCTCCGCGATTTCCAAGGCCCGGTGGTGGGCGCTTCTCACGGGTTCATCCGTGAGAGACAGGGACCCGAAGTGGAAGATCCTCGCCTGGCGGATCTTTTCCTCCAGCAGATCCTCCGGGGCGAGAGACATGTCAGCTCCGGGCTTACGGTAGAAGGAGAAGTCACGGTCTCCATTTTCCAGTTTATGCACAAAGGCCAGCGTGGTGTGGATCTCCGGATCCATGCTGAGTCCGTCTCCGTCAATGCCCTGTTCGCAGATGGCATCCTTCAGGATCCGGCCGAACATGTCATCGCCCACCTTGCCCAGGAAGGCGACCTTCTTTCCCAGGCCCGCCAGCATGGAAAGCACGTTGCAGGGCGCGCCTCCCGGATTGGCCTCGAAGGTCAGGTTCCCCTGATCCGAGACCCCGTATTCTGTAAAATCGATCAAAAGCTCTCCCAGAGCTGTTACATCAATAGTTTTCTTAATCATACCACACCTCCCGTTTTCATCTCAGTGATGCTTTCATTGTAATACAAGCCACGCCAGTTTGGCAATAAAAAAGTGACCGGTTACTTGCCGGTCACTTCCATGTCGAACATCTTCATGATTCTTATGAAAGTATCCTGTCCATCAAGGCAGG
>CAMOGZ010000025.1 GCA_946614405.1 uncultured Eubacterium sp.
CCCGCGGCCGAGTCCGACTCCGGCGTACGCTCAGTCCCGCGGCCGAGTCCGACTCCGGCGCAGGCTCAACCCTGCGGAATCTCGTATTTTCTGCGGAATGGTGTTGACATCTCACTTTAATGTGATAATATGGTAAAGTGCGGAAGAATTTGCAACCAGTCCGCACGTGAAAGGAGACAAATATGCGGATCGATCGCAATCAGATGAATACAGAGGAGAAGACCAGACTGGAACTGCATGGTCTCTATCAGAAATACGGATACTCCCGCTACAAGATGGGGAAATTCGAGGAATACGATCTGTATGTACAGAATAAAGATTTTATCGCCACGGAGAGCATCATTGCCTTCAGTGATATGAACGGCAAGCTGATGGCGCTGAAGCCGGACCTGACACTCTCCATTGTTAAGAACTACCGGTACCAGCCGGGCTTTGTGCAGAAGGTATTCTACAGCGAGAATATATACCGGGCATCCCAGAGCGCCCATGCCTATCGCGAGCTGACGCAGACAGGCCTGGAGTGCATGGGAGACATCGGACTTTATGACACCTTCGAGGTGACTTTGCTGGCGCTGAAGAGCCTGGCCAAGATCAGCTCCGACTACGTGCTTGAGATCTCCCACATGGGACTACTGGCGGACATCCTGGAGGGTGTGGACGAGCGGGCAAAGAACGGGATCCTGAGATGCATCGGGGAGAAAAACCTCCACGAGATCCGTGCCATCGGGGAAGAGTTTGAGATCCCGGATAATATAATGGAAGCGATCCAGACCGTGGTCACCACTTACGGAGACCACCGGAAGGTGCTGAAGATCATCGAGAAGCTCCCCCTGGGGGAGAAGGGACAGGCCGCAGTGCAGCAGCTGAAGGATGTCGTCGGACTTCTGGCGGCATACCGGAAGGCCTCCCGGGTCAACATCGACTTCTCCATCGTCAACGACCTGAGCTACTACGACGGGATCCTGTTCAAGGGATTCGTCAGCGGGGCGCCGACGGCCGTACTCTCCGGCGGGCAGTACACCAAGCTGATGCACCGGATGGGCAAGAAGTGCGGAGCCATCGGCTTTGCCGTTTACCTGGACAACCTGGAGCGGCTGAACGATGAGAAGGAGCCCTTCGACGTGGATGTGGTGTTCCAGTATACATTGGAGGATGATCTGACTTTGATGTATAAGATCGTCCGGGAGCTGACCCATGCGGGACAGAGCGTTCTGGTGGAGAAGCAGATCCCGAAGAAGCTGCGGTACCGCAGGCTGATCAGATTATCCGGAAGTGAGGTAGTGACCGTTGAGCAAAATGATTAATGTTGCCCTTCCCAAGGGAAGGCTTGGAAAGAAAGTATACGACATGTTCGAGGCGGCGGGGTATGAGTGCCCCGAGATCCGGGAGGACAACCGCAAACTGATCTTTGAGAATCAGGAGAAGGGGATCCGTTATTTCTGGGTCAAGCCCTCGGATGTAACTATATATGTAGAAAGAGGCGCGGCCGACGTGGGCATCGCCGGCAAGGACATCCTGCTGGAGTATGAGCCCGACGTGTACGAGCTTCTGGACCTGGAGATGGGCAAGTGCCGTATGGCAGTGGCGGCTCCCAGGGATTACAGGGACAACCCCGAGAGGACTCTGCATGTTGCCACCAAGTTCCCCAACATCGCGAGAGATTACTATGCCCGGGAGAACCGTGACATCGACATCATCAATCTCCACGGCTCCATCGAGCTGGCCCCGGTGGTGGGCCTCTCCGATGTGATCGTGGACATCGTGGAGACCGGCAAGACCCTGAAGGAGAATGACCTGGAGGTCTTCGAGACCGTGGCGCCCATCAGTGCCCGGTTCATCGCGAACAAAGCCAGTTTTCGTTTTAAAACCAAAGAAATCGAAGCGATCCAGAGTGCCCTGTCGGCCAGTGTCGCAGCGAGAAGGGGGGGACGGAAATGAGTCGTTTTCTGAACCCTGCGTATCAGAGCCTGGATGCCTATACCCCGGGTGAGCAGCCCAAGGATACCGTGTATACCAAGCTGAATACCAATGAATCGCCCTATCCCGCCGGTCCGAAAACGGTACAGGCGGTGTGCGATGAGACGGCGGCTGCGAATCTGAGACTGTATTCTGATCCCGATTCGACGCAGCTGAAGAGAGCCCTGGCAGAGCGTTACCAGCTGAAGCCGGAGAACGTCTTCGTGTCCAACGGGTCGGATGATATCCTGAACTTTGCATTTCTGTCCTTCGGGCAGGACGGCGTGGCCATGCCCGCCATCAGCTACGGGTTCTATCCCGTCTTTGCGGATCTCCATCACCTGGAGGCAGAGAGGATCCCTCTGGAAGAGGACTTCTCCATCGATCCCGGGAAGTTCCGGAACAAAGGCAAGATGGTGGTGATCGCCAACCCCAACGCGCCCACCGGACTGACCATCACCCTGGATGACATCGCATCCATCTGTGAGAGCGATCCGGATCACGTGGTGCTCATCGACGAGGCATACGTGGACTTCGGTGCGGAATCCTGCCTGCCGCTGATCGGCAAATACAAGAATCTTCTGGTGGTACAGACCTTCTCCAAGTCCAGATCCCTTGCAGGAGCCCGGCTGGGATTCGCTTTTGCGGATCCCGAACTCATCGGCGATCTGGAGAGGATCAAGTATTCCACCAATCCATATAACGTGAACTCCATCACCTCCCGGGCCGGCGTAGCCGCCCTCAGCGAGGATGACTACTACCGCGGGAACGCCGGTAAGATCATGGAGGAGCGCAGACGGACCACGGAAGAACTGACGGCACTGGGATTTCAGGTGATCCCGTCTCTGGCGAACTTTATCTTTGTCACCAGTCCGGACATCGATGGCGGGGAACTCTATCAGAAACTGAAGGAGCGCCGGATCCTGATCCGCCACTTCAGCGATCCCGCCATCGCTCAGTACAATCGCATTACGATCGGAACGCCGGAAGAGATGGATATCCTCCTGGAGGCGATCCGTGCTATAATAGCAGAAAGGGGAGAATCATGAGACGAGCAAGAATCGACCGGAATACGTCGGAAACTGAGATCAGCCTGGCGCTGACCATCGACGGCACCGGCAAATATGAAGTCAATACAGGATGCGGATTCCTGAACCACATGCTGGAGCTTTTTGCCCGACACGGCAGATTCGACCTGTATGTGGAGTGCGCCGGGGATACCCATGTGGACTACCACCACACGGTGGAGGACATCGGCATCGCACTGGGAGAGGCATTCCGTGAGGCTTTGGGCAACAAAGCCGGGATCCTGCGGTATGCCGATATTATCCTGCCCATGGATGAGACCCTGATGCTCTGCGCTGTAGACATCTCCGGCAGAGGATACCTGGGATTCGATGTGACCATGCCTCAGGCCAAAGTCGGGGACATGGACACAGAGCTTGTGAAGGAGTTCTTCCTGGGATTCACCCGGAAGGCCGAGATGACCCTGCACTTCAAGGAGCTGGCAGGGGAGAACACCCACCACATCATCGAGGGCATGTTCAAAGCCTTTGGAAGAGTGATGAATCAGGCAACTTCTATTGACGAAAAATACAAGGATGAGGTCCCATCCACGAAAGGTGTGTTATAATGATAGCAATCGTAGATTACGGAGTAGGGAATATTTTTTCTCTGTACAGTTCCTTCCGGCACATCGGAGCCGATGCGAAACTGACATCGGATCCGGAGGTGATCCGCCAGGCAGATAAAATCATCCTGCCCGGAGTGGGAGCCTTCGGCGATGCCGCAGCCAAGCTGGCCGAAAGCGGCCTGGATCAGGTGGTTCTGGAAGAAGTGCATAAGGGCAAGCCCCTGATGGGGATCTGCCTGGGGATGCAGCTTCTCTTCGAGAAGGGTTACGAATATGGAGAACACGATGGCCTGGGCCTGATCCGGGGAAAGGTGGTCGATATGACCCCGGTGGTCCCGGAAGGGTACAAGGTCCCGCACATCGGATGGAATGCTCTGCATTTCCCAAAGGATCGGGAAAAGAGCCCGATCTTCCGTTACATCGAGGAAGGAGATCACGTCTACTTCGTCCACACATTCTACGGAGCAGACTGCGATGAGTCGGTCATTGCCACCACGGAATACGGCCCGGAACTGACGGCGGCCGTTCAGTGGAACAATGTATACGGACTGCAGTTTCACCCGGAGAAGAGCGGCGAAGTGGGGATGAAGATCCTGAAGGCATTTTGTGATATGGAGGGTTGAAAATGAAGATTTTTCCGGCGATCGATCTGAGAAATGGTAATGTAGTCCGCCTGCTGAAGGGCGACTATGACAAGATGACTGTTTATGGTGAGGATCCCCTTGCTGTGGCACGTTCTTTTGAGGAGGCCGGTGCAGAGTATCTGCATGTGGTGGATCTGGACGGTGCCAAGGACGGGAACACTCCTAATTTCGCTGCAGTTCGTGATATCATCGAGGGAACCGACCTGAAGGTGGAGATCGGAGGAGGTATCCGCAGTGAAGAGATCATCGTGGACTATGCCCAGATCGGAGCCCTCCGGGTGATCATCGGGACCATGGCCATCAAGGACCCCGAGTTCACCGCAAGGATGATCCGCAAGCACGGCAAGAGCGTTGCAGTGGGTGTGGACATTTCCGACGGAATGGTGGCGATCCACGGCTGGACCGAGGTCACCAGCACGTCGGTGGATGACATCTTCCAGAGCCTGATCGATGTAGGCGTGCGGACCATCATCTGCACGGACATTTCCAAGGACGGCGCCATGGAGGGAACCAACATGGACCTCTATCGCCATCTGGTGGAAGAATACGGCGGATACGTGGACATCATTGCATCCGGCGGCGTCTCCACTATGGAGGATCTGGAACATCTGAATGAGATCGGAGTAGATGGCGCCATCATCGGCAAGGCTCTGTACACCGGAGCCATCGATCTGGCAGAGGCCATCAGAAAGTACGGGAACTGATATGATAACCAAGAGAATCATTCCGTGCCTGGACGTCCGGGACGGACGCGTGGTGAAGGGAGTCAATTTCCAGGGACTCGCCGACGTGTCCTCCCCGGTGGAGCTGGGACGGTATTATAGTGAAAATGGAGCCGATGAGCTGGTGTTCTATGACATCACAGCATCGGCAGAGGGCCGGAGACTGTTTACGGACATTCTGCGGGAGGTGGCATCCACCATCTTCATCCCCCTGACAGTGGGGGGCGGCATCAACACGGTGGAGGATTTCGACCGGGTGCTGAAGTGCGGAGCCGACAAGGTATCCGTGAATTCCGGAGCCATCAAGGATCCGTCCCTGATCAGCAAAGCCGCGAGGCTGTACGGAGATCAGTGCGTGGTCCTGTCTGTTGACGTGAAGCGAGTGGACGGCAAGTTCACTGTCTTTGCCAAGGGCGGCCGGGAGAACACCGGCATGGACGCCATCGAGTGGATCCGCAAGGGCGAAGCCGACGGCGCCGGAGAGATCGTGGTGAACAGCATCGACACCGACGGCGTCAAGAAGGGATTCGACATCGAGATGCTGCAGGCCGTGGAGGACGTGGTATCCGTTCCGGTCATCGCATCGGGCGGAGCCGGCGGGATCCAGGACTTCATCGATCTGTTCCGGGCCATTCCGGACATCGATGCAGGCCTTGCCGCATCCATCTTCCACTTCGGCGAGGTAGCCATCCGCGACCTGAAAGAAGAATTAGCCAAAGCCGGTATCAACGTCCGGCGTTAGAGGAGAGAGTATGATTAACATTGATGAACTGAAATTCGACGACCGGGGCCTGATCCCTGCCGTAGTGCAGGACGCCGAGAGCAAGCGGGTCCTGACAGTAGCATATATGAACCGCGAGAGCCTGGAGATCACTCTGCGGGAGAAGAAGACCTGCTTCTGGTCCCGCTCCCGCCAGGAGCTGTGGCTGAAGGGGGAGACCTCGGGGAACTACCAGCACGTGGAGAGCATCATCGCCGACTGCGACCGTGATGCCCTGACCGTCCTGGTGCACAAAGACGGACCGGCCTGCCACCTGGGCACCGACTCCTGTTTCGAATATCCCCTTCTGGGCGAAGTGGACGCCGGTTGCTGTGCCTGCGATGAGGCAGAAGAGGAATTCACCGTGGACAGTCTCTACGAGATGCTCCAGGGCCGCAAGAAGGAAATGCCGGAAGGCTCCTACACATCCTACCTGTTTGAGAAGGGAATCGACAAGATCCTGAAGAAGGTGGGGGAGGAGTCCACAGAGGTGATCATCGCCGCCAAGGCAGACGACCGCGCCGAGACCATCTACGAGGTGGCGGACCTGACCTATCACGTCATGGTGATGATGGTGGAGATGGGCATCAGCCTGGATGAGATCCGCGCGGAGCTGGCATCCCGTCACATCATCGACCACAAAGTCAAGCAGGAGAAAATGACCAAATGAAGATCCTCAACGCAAAAGGCGACAGCAACTATCATACCCACACCATCTTCTGCGACGGAAAGGACGAGCCGGAGATCCTGGTGAAAGAGGCCATCCGCCTGGGAATGAAGGAACTGGGGTTTTCCGGACATGAGTATACGTCTTTTGATGGAGACTTCTGTATGAGCCTGGAGAACACCGCGAATTACCGGGAGATCATCACAGACCTGAAGGAAGCCTATCGGGACCAAATCTCCATACGGATGGGGATCGAGCGGGACCTCTTCTGTGATGAAACCGACTTGACATATGATTACGTCATCGGATCGGCTCATTACGTACCGGTGGAGGGAGGATACCTTTCCGTGGACGATACGCCGAAGATCATGGAAGACGGCGTGGAGAAGTACTTCGGAGGAGATTTCCGCTCCTATGTAGAGAAATACTACGAGACGGTGAGTCGTGTGCCGGAAGTGACCAAATGCGACATCGTTGGTCATTTCGATCTGGTCAAGAAGTTCAACGAAGGAAACCGCTACTGGGATGAGGATGCACCCTGGTACCGGGATGCTGCGCTGACGGCCCTTCATGAGGCGGCGAAGAACAGACCTGTTTTCGAGATCAATACCGGGGGCATGGCAAGAGGGTACCGGAAGGATCCTTATCCAGCGGCATTTATTCTGGAGGAGCTTGAGAAGCTGGAAATACCCCTGATCTTGTCCAGCGACTGCCATGATCATCGGTACCTCACCTATGGCTTCGACCAGTTTTGTGGCATGTACAGAAAAGTGAACATTGAATAAATATACAAAGAACCAAAAGGCCCTGTTCGAGAACAGGGTCTTCTGGTTGCGATATTTATTTAATTAAGAAAGAACGTTCAAAAGGGGGATTGCTCCCAACCTTTTGACAGTACTAATTATATGAGATTGTTAGTGCATTTGCAAGTTTTTTTTTGTGTTTTTTTGGTGAAATCTTTTGATACCATTTGAAAACCCTGTTGCGTGATGATAGAATGAACAATGAAATATTAAAAGCGAATCTTGTATACAACTTTATGAATATACACAATTAGGAGAAACGGAATGTCAAAGAAGAAATTATATTTGATCATTGGCGTGCTGATCGCCCTGGCTGTGGCAGCGTCGCTTCTGGTCATGATCTTCGTCAAAGATACCTTCGGGATGTTCACGTCAGAGTACCGCCTGAACTACAGCGACTACATTCAGCGAGGGGAGTACAAGGGACTTTCCTATGACGCGGTGGATGTGAAGGTGAGCAAAGACGAACTGAAGGAGGAGATAAAAGAACGGGTCCGTGAGAAGGCCAAGATCAAGACCTCCAAGAAAGGAAAGGTCGAGGAAGGCGACACCATCAACGTTTCTTACGAGGGGACCATCAAGGGCGAGCCTTTCGAAGGCGGATCCGCTGAGAAGGTGGACATCACCATCGGAAGGACATCCATGATCGATGGATTCATCGACGGTCTCATCGGTCAGAAGGTGGGAAAGACGGTGACTCTGAACCTGAAGTTTCCGAAGAAGTACGAGGCGAATCCGGACCTTTCCGGAAAGAAGGTGAAATTCAAGGTCACCATTCATTCCAAACAGGTGGAGAAATTGCCCAAGTACAACGATTCCTTCGTCCGCAAGTACAGCGACTGCAAGACGGTGGATGAGTATGAGGACATGGTGAAGGAGGAGCTTCTGGCGGAGAAGACCTCTGAGGCAGAGGCCAAAGTGAAGAATGAGCTGTGGAGCCAGATCCTGAAGGATTCCAAGGTCTCCGTATATCCGGAGAAGCAGCTGGCTTATGAAGAAGAACATTTCCGCGCCCGCTATGAGAAGATGGCCAAGAGCTATGGAATGAAGTGGGGCAAATTCCGGAAGAAGTACCTGAACATCTCGGAGAAGGAATTCAAGAAGGAATGCCGCAAGTATGCCAAGTCCGTGGTGAAGAGTAAGTTGGTGATGCACTCCATCGCCAGGGAAGAGGAGCTGTCGGTATCCAGCAAGGAATACAAAGCCTATCTGTCCGAGCTTCTGGATAATGCGGGATTTACGGAAGAACAATTCCGCAGTCAGTATAATGAGTCCATCGAGAAGTATGGAGAGGAGAACGATTTCAAATCCAATCTGCTTCTTGATAAGGTTCTGGACAAGGTTATGGAATACGGTGAGGCGAAAGGATGAACGTTCTGGCCGCAGGCCGCCGGGGGACCGGCGGACTGCGGCCTGTTTTGTTTTTAAAAAAGAATGGAATTCCACCGGTAACTGTAGTAAAATAAAAGTGTCTATGGGATAGTGGAGAAGAGATCAAGGAGGTTCCGAGATGAAGTGTCCTTATTGTGATAACGCAGAGACCAAGGTAATCGATTCCCGTCCGACAGAGGATGGGCACGCGATCCGCAGACGTCGCGGCTGCGAGCGCTGCGGCAAGCGGTTCACCACCTATGAGAAGGTGGAGGAATCCATCATTATGATCATCAAGAAGGACGGCAAGCGTGAGGCCTTCGACCGTGACAAGGTGACCAACGGAATCATCAAGGCCTGTGAGAAGCGCCCTGTTTCCATGGCACAGATCGAGAAGATCACCAACGACATCGAGCGCGGCCTGAACAATCTGATGGAGAAAGAGGTCAAGAGTGAATTCATCGGTGAGCTGATCATGGATGAGCTGAAGAAGATCGACGAGGTGGCCTATGTCCGCTTTGCATCCGTGTACCGCCAGTTCACAGACGTCAATACATTCATCAAGGAGATCGAGAAACTCGTGGGGGCCAAGAACGAGGAAAATAAAGAGGAAAAATAGTATGGAAGACATCATTCGTATTGCAATAGACGGACCCAGCGGAGCCGGCAAGAGCACCATCGCCAAGCAGGTTGCTGCGAAGCTGGGGATTGAATATGTAGACACTGGTGCGATGTACCGCGCCGTGGGTCTGAAGATGAAGACCGAGGGCGTAAGCCCAGAGGATATTGAAGGCGTTAAGAATGTGCTGGAACACACCAGCATAGACTTTGAGCAGGGCGTGATCCGCCTGGACGGAGAAGATGTCAGCGGCAAGATCCGCACACCGGAGATCTCCGCCGCCGCATCACAGTACTCCGCACTGGCGCCGGTCCGTGAGAAGCTGGTGCAGATCCAGAGAGAGATCGGGCACCGCAAGAGCGTAGTTATGGACGGACGTGACATCGGCACCAACGTGTTCACAGACGCCCAGTATAAGTTCTTCCTGACGGCATCTGCGGAGGAGAGAGCCCGCCGCCGTTTCCTGGAACTTCAGGAAAAGGGAGAGAAGGTAGTGTTCGAGGAGATCCTGGCCGACATCGAGAAGCGGGATTACACCGACACTCATCGTGAGCTGAATCCGCTGACGAAGGCGGAGGATGCCATGGAAGTGGATTCCACGAACATGACCATAGAAGAAGTTGTAAATACGATTTACAGTTGTATCATTTCGTGAAGACTGATATAATATAAGGTGCGCAATTTGCTTTTTCGGGTCCACAGGGTCAGGCAGTCAAGAGGAGGTATTTTATGCTGATCAAGTCACTGCCAAAGGAAGAGCGACCTTTGGAAAAAGCAATCAGAAGTGGTGTGCAGTCTCTGTCCAATGCAGAACTTCTGGGCATCATCATTCACACCGGAACGCGCAATCGTTCCGCCATTCATCTGGCGGAGAGCGTCCTGGCCCATTGCAGAGACGGAATAACAGATCTGTCTCAGATGGGATTCGATGAACTGATGGAACTGGAAGGGATCGGCGCGTCCAAGGCCGGTGCGCTGCTTGCAGCGGTGGAGCTGGGGAAACGCATCGCATCCACAGGCCCACTGGAGCGTGTGGGTTTTGAGACGGCCGGCGATGTGGCGGATATGTTCATGGAACCGCTTCGCCATGAGAAGAAGGAACATTTCAAATCAGTCCTGATCAATAATAAAGGTGAGGTCCTGCAAGTGGATGACGTGTCCACGGGAGAACTTTCCCGGACATTGGTCCATCCCAGGGAGGCTTTTCAGAAGGCCGTCCGGAAGAGCGCTTCAGGAGTGATCTTCGTTCACAACCATCCCAGCGGCGATCCGACGCCCAGCGAGGATGACATCGAGACCACGAAGCGCCTGATGGAGAGCGGGGAAATCCTGGGCATTCAGGTCCTGGACCACATCATCATCGGGGACGGATGCTATTCCAGCTTCCGTGAGATGAACCTCATGCAGTGAGAACGGGACGGGTGTAGAGAGACAGATAAACGGAGGATGTAGATGAGTAAGGTGTATTTGGTAGCCTCAGGGAAAGGCGGTACAGGAAAGACTATGTTTGCAGTCAACCTGGGTGCATCTTATGCGATGAGAGGTCACAGTGTCGTGATCGTGGATATGGATATGGGACTGCGTAATCTGGACCTGTACCTTGGCCTTGAGAATAACGTAGTCTACGATGTTTATGATGCAATGATGGGAGTCTGCCAGATCAAGCAGGCGCTGATCCGCGACCGTCGTTTCGACAATCTCTGTATCATGGGTGCTTCGCCGGAACGGGAGAAGGGTGATCTGACCCCCCTCCATGTTCAGGTTCTCTGTGAGAAACTGAGAGAGCAGTTTGATTACGTGATCATGGATGCCCCCTCCGGGTTGGATGACGGTCTGGTACTTGCCGCCGCAGGCGTAGACGCCGCAATCATCATCGCGACTCCGGAATACGCTGCGCTCCGGGATGCCGATGCCGTTGATATGGAGCTGATGAAGTTGGGAGTCAAGCGCCGCTATCTGGTGCTGAACAAGCTCATCGCTGAGATGATGACCGCAGGCTACATTCCCAAACTGCGTGAAGTCGTCGCCATGATGCGTCCTGAATTTCTGGGCGTGATCCAGTTCGACAGCAACATCAATATTTCCACCAACGTAGGCGTGCCCATCGTCATGAAGAGGGACACCTACATCAGCCGCAACTTTGATGGAATCATCGACCGCCTGGAAGAAGCCGAAGCGGCCACAGAATAATACAAAGTAAGCCAAAACTGCTGCATGCATGTGCAGCAGTTTTTA
>CAMOGZ010000026.1 GCA_946614405.1 uncultured Eubacterium sp.
TCTGAATACTTAATCTTCGATGGCGATGTAATGATTCTCCTCAATCTGAGGTCTCTCCGTCTCTTTCGGAATGCAGACCATCAGAACGCCCTTGTCGAATCTTGCCTTGATGTCCTCTTTCTCGACGTTCTCGCCGATGTAGAAGGATCTGGTGCAGGTTCCCTGGAACCTCTCTCTTCTGATGTAGGCGCCATTCTCGTCCTTCTCATCGTTGGATGTATTGGTGGTCGCCTCGATGGTGAGGGTTCCGTCCTTCAGCTGGATCTTCACGTTCTCTTTATCAAAGCCAGGAAGGTCCATGTGCAGTTCATAGTGATCGCCTACTTCCTTGACGTCGCTCTTCATCAGTGTGTTCTCTACATGGTTTCCTCTGAATGCCGGGAAATCCATAAAATCGTCATTGAAAAATCTGTCATTGAATACGCTTGGTAACAACATGTCACATACCTCCTCTTAAATTTCCATAAGTGGATTAATCTCTAATTCTAATACCCTGTTTTGGTCTCGGGGCTTCCTCCGGATCTCTCCTCTTCCCTTTGACAATTCATATTATAGCACTTTTGTTAGCACTGTCAAGAGGTGAGTGCTAATTATTTTTTAATTTCTATCTTCATGAGTTTTTCATACAAATTGTGTATACTACTGTATATTATTCATAAATCATAGTGAAAGGAATTCTTATATGAAAACCCTGTACCTGCATATAGGCACACATAAAACCGGCACCAGCGCCATCCAGCAGTTCTGTACCCTCAACAATGAGAAAATGGAACAGCATGGATTCAGTTATCCTGATTTCGGCTTCCGTTATCTGAAGCGGAATGCCCAGAGAAACGGGCTGTGGCTTACGACATACTACTGGGATGAGAACAATGTCCGTCATCCGGAAGTGGAAGACGAACGGTTCCTGGAAGGGCTGCGCATCGTCAACGAGAAATTCAAGACTTGCGATACCGTCATCCTCTCCGATGAAGCCATCTGGAGAAACTTCTATATCACCAAGTTCATGCGCTTTCACCAGCTGATGGAGGATGCCCGCAAGAACGGATACGAAGTCAAAGTCGTGATCTATCTCCGCCGGCAGGATTCCTTTGTTGAATCCTGGTGGAACCAGATCATCAAGGGCTCCCAGAAGGAGACCATCACCTTCCAGGACTTCCTGAAGGATGCATATTACCTGGATTACTACGGGATCCTCAGCGCTTATGCTGACGAGGTAGGAGAAGAAAACCTCATCGTACGACGCTTCCGTGACGCTGTGAAAGGCCCCGGGATCGTGGCCGACTTCATGAACATCGTGGGCCTGGAGATCACTGATGAGTATGAAGCAGAAACCGACGAGGTCAACACCGGCCTTTACGGAAACCTGGTGGAGATCAAGCGTATCATCAACCAGAGCGAAGGTCTGATCTACATGGACAACCCATTGATCCGCTATGGTCTGGGTCTCTCCGCCGGTGCATCCAAAGCAGCATACCCCTGCAGTGAATTCTCCGAGGAAGAGCGGACCGAATTCATGAAGCAGTTCGAAGAAGACAACCAGAAGATCGTAGATCGTTTCATCAAAGACGACCAGCCCCTCTTCCCTCTGGACTACAGCGGACCTCCCAAGCGCCAGAATGACAATCCGGAATTCCTGAAGGATGTGATCCGGGGAACCACAGGCATCACCGTTCTTCTCTACCGTGAACTTCTGAAGACCAACGCTGAGCTTCTTGAATCCAATCGGACGATAAAAGAACTGGAGAAAGAACTTCGCCGCCATCAGAAAGCCATGGACAGAATGCAGACCAAGCTTGAGAGCCACGACCGACGGCTGGAGCACCTGCGTCACCCACTGAAAACCATAACCAATAAAATAACGGGAAACGAATAATCGTTTCCCGCTTTTTTATTCTTACTTCTATACGTATACGATCTGCACGTTTCTGCAGTTGGTGACGTATACCATGGATGCGTAGTTGATGCCGAAGGCAACGATGTCGCCGGGCTTCAGATCCCGTTTGCAGTCCTCGATGTCCAGGATGGTGTGGTCACTGGAAGCGCCGATGACTTCGATTCCCTCATCCTTCGGGAAGATCTCTTCGATGCTGCCGTAGTCAACCTTACCGATACCCAGCAGGGCTCTCTTGCGGATCCCTCTGTCCACATATTCCGGAGTGTGTCCGAATGCGTCGATGGAAATCTTGCCAACGGGGTGAGACGGCTTGTCCTTCACCTCGATGACCTCTGCCTTCAGGGTGTAAGTATCCTGGTGCATGAAGCTCAGGTCATATCCATAGAAAATATCCAGGTCTCTTGCCAGGATGATGCCCTCTCCCACTCTCAGGTGGTTGATACGCTTGGGCATGTCACCGTCAAAGATTCTCGGCAGGGATGTGGTTCCGCCTCCGGAGATGATCTCCAGCTCATGGCCGATCTTCTCTTCAATGCGCTCAGCGATGGCAACCAGCTCGTCCAGCTTGTCTGCGGTCGCCTCGATGGAGCCGTAGCATCCCAGGTTGGTGCCGACACCGGCGAGTTCCACATTCTTCAGTTCATTTTCTACCTTTACGGCAACCTCTACCATCTCGTCTTTGTCCCAGTAACCCTCTCTCAGGTCGCCCAGGTCCGCCATGATAATGATTTTATGCTTTCTGCCCTGCTTGGCTGCCTCAGCGTCCAGCAGCTCCATGGTGGAGTACTCGCTGTTCAGGCTGTAGTCACAAAGCCGAACCACCTCGTGGACCTCACTTGGCATGGGAACACGAAGCAGAAGATATGGAAGATCGATCCCAAAGTTCTGTGAATCCTCGATCTGCTCCAGTCTGGAGGATGCGATCATCTTGCATCCCGCATCAGCGAACTGCTTGGCACATTCCGGAAGGCCGGTGGTACCCTTGATGACGCCTGCGATGTTGATTCCGTATTCCCCGCAGCGCTTCACGATCTGCTCAACGTTCTCCTTTAAATACTGCAAATTGATTTCCACTCTTGGATAGCTCTGATCTACCATTTTCTCTCTCCTTTCATTCTTTAACGGCTCTCAACCGGTTCTAACATATCGATAAACTGCATCTGGGATTCCACCCGTGCCGTGACTTCCGTCATGACGAAGACCGATGGTCTGCCGCCCCCGATGCTCCAGAAGTCTTCCTTATAATCGATGGCGATGTCCACGTTCTGGGAGGCACCCTCCTTGTCGATGATCTCTCTCACCCGGATCTCCGCGATCTCCGCCGCCCGTTTCTTAGCATCTTCGTAAACGTCGAATCCTTCCACTTCATCTCCTCCGATGAGATAGAATCTGTGGCCCCAGTTCCGCAGATTGTCCGGCTCGATCCGGACGGTAAAACTGCAGCTGAGACGACCGACAGTGGCTCCGATGGCGTTGGCGATCTCCTTATGCTCCGGGAACTTCGCCTCGGCGGCAAGCCTCTCAGGCACATCCCCGAAGATCACTTCCGCAGGTCCTCCGACGCCGATCAGCGGAAGTACCGATCCGATTCCGAAGGACAGGAACTGGTCGGTCATATGCAGATCTTTCCGTTGGAACAGCATGTCCGTCAGCTTGGCAAGCTGGGCGGATTCCTCTTCATCCAGGCCATGTCCCGCCTCGTGTCCCAGCATGATCTGCACCAGATTGGTGTACAGTCTCTTTCTGGCCAGCCCGTAGATCATGTCGCAGACCTCGTCCATAGGTCTCCCCAGAAGGGTGGACAGATAGCGAAGTCCCAGCCGGCTGGCCGCCGCGTCATACTGGGTAAACTCTCCCCGGTAATGCATGACGTCGGTGGGGGTGATGCTTCCACGGATGACGATGCCTTCCTCCTCCAGACGTCCCATCTTGAAGGTATAGGGACTCTGGTCCATGAGTTTGGCCATCTCTTCGAATCCCCGGGGCTCCTCTGAAAGCAGGCGGATCATCTTCCGGTCCCGTTCATTGTATCGTTCCGGGTGCTCCGGCTCCGATGACAGAACGAAAAAGTCCTGGGCCGGATACCCGTAAGACAGGCCTTTGCGCACGATGAAGGCAAGCTTGTCCCGGACGCAGGGAAACTCTGCTGCCAGAGAACACAGGGGCACTGCCCTTCTGCCCGTCAGAAACAGTTCTCCATTGTGATACTCGATGGCCGTGTCACCGCCCAGAGCGAAGGTATCGATGGAGATCCCCTTCACCATGGTCCGCCATTTCCCGATCTGGATCCCCTGACCGGAGGACACCGGCGTACCGTTACGCACCATGGCTACGTCCGTGGTGGTTCCGCCGATATCACAGACCACGCCGGCCTCTCCTCCCAGGAGCTCCACCGCTCCCATGACGCTGGCCGCCGGTCCGCAGAGCAGCGTATCCACCGGGCGCTTTGCCGCATATTCCCGGGTCATTACGTTGCCGTTGCTCTTCACCACCAGAATGGGAAGATCCAGCCCCATCTCCTTCAGAGATTCCTCAATGGAGTGAAAGAAATTCTCCATGATGGGGATCAGCCGCGCATTCAGAAGCGCCGTGGCGCCGCGCCGCTGCACATTGGCCTCCTGATAGAGGTCATATCCTTTGACACAGGGGATCCCCAGTTCCTCCCGGATGATCCCGGCTGCGATGTTCTCATATTCTCCGTTGTTGTAATTGGGATTGATCTGGACGATGGCGATGCAGTCATAGCCCGCCAGTTCGGGAAGCCTCCTGCGGAAGTCTTCCCAGTCCGGATCCCGTTCCCAGGGATCGATCCGCCCGGGATCGCCTCCCATGAAGAAGATCTCCCCTGCGGATGGCAGGCCGTAGACCCCGTCCATCCTGGTGATGGCCTTGGGATTGACGCCCATCAGGATCAGTTTGGCACGGCAGCCCAGATCCTCCACGCAGGCATTGGTTGCAAGTGTTGTGGACAGCGAAACATACCGGGCCCTTGCCGTCTCAGCAGGGTCCAGTTTCTTCAGAGCCTCCAGGATCCCGATCTTCAGGTTCCTGTGGGTTGTCACCGCCTTGCTCCAGGAGAGCACCTTATGTTCTTCCGTATCATACACTACCGCATCCGTACAGGTTCCGCCTGTATCGATGCCGATTCCGATCATGGATGCTTTACCTCCTCATCCATCTGACGGATCAATCCCGCCAGCTGGACCATGTATTGCTTCAATACGATATCCCAGCTGTTGAAACACTCCCGTCCCTTCTCCGTGATGGAAAACACGCGGCGTTTCCGTTCCATTCCTTCTTCCTTCTCCAGGACCGAAGTCAGAAGTCCCCCCTCTTCCATTCTCTTCAGGTAGCGGTAGACACCGGTACGGTCCGGTTCCATGCCACTGAACATGGGAGACTGTGACAGCTCCTGGATGATCCGGAATCCGTGGAGCGGACCCTTGCTCAGGATCATCAGAATGTTCGGCTGAAGCATCTTGTCCAGGTACTTTCCCTGGCAGGAGCAGTCCATATCCATACAACGATTACTCATATTCTCAGGATTCCTTTCAGTCCGCAGTCAACTATATTATGCGTCAGCACGCTCATGATCCGGATCCCCACAGAGGAGATCACCACGATCTCGGTCTCCGCCTCCTCCGGCCAGTCATTGATCTCGATGTTGGTGGCGACAGTGCTGACTTCCTTGATTCCCTCATCGGTCACGGCAAATCCCTTGATGCGGTAGGTGCTGTCCACGGTCTTCTCCAGGAAGTCCCGGAGTTTTTCCATGGGCACCGTGTCCAGTCCCCGGAGCACAAAGGTCACCGGCCTGGATTCCACCGTATTACTGGAATCTCTGGCCGTCTTCTCCGGCTGGTGCAGATTCTCCACCAATTCCGGTATGTCTACATTACCATAGGATGTCACATAGACTCTCGCTTCCGGATTGGCCTCCGCTATGATCTTCAGGATCTCCTGCAGGTCCTCTTCACTGACCAGATCGGCTTTGTTCACAATGGCTGCGCCGCAGAACTCCAGCTGATAATTGATGGCCGGGAGAATCTCATAGAGCCCGGCAAAAGTCTGCCCGTCGATGATGCAGATGGCCCCGGGATATTCATAGGGCTCCGTAAGCACATGTTCGATGCCCGCCAGGATCTGATTCATGTTGGCAGGATCCGCCAGGCCCGAGGCTTCCACAAAGACGTACTCAAGCCCCCGGGAGGACATCTCGATGAGACTGTCCACAAAGGTGTCCTTGATGCAGGCGCAGAAGATGGATCCGTTGGAAAGCTCGTCCATCACAAGACCCGGACGTTCCACCAGTCTGGCATCCACGTTAACCTTGCCGAATTCATTGACGATGACGCCGATCTTACGGTCCTGATAGGAGTCCAGGATCCGTTTCAGCAGCGTCGTCTTACCGGCTCCCAGAAAGCCGGTGAGAAGCACCAGTTTCGCCATGATCATTCCTCCTTTGAAAAAAGGGCCGGGCAAGCGGCGCCTGCCCGGCCAATGTCATTGTAACACACTTTTTTGAATTTGTCGCTTATTTCTTTGCGGCGGCTTCCTTGACTGCTGCAATCAGCTCATCTCTGTTCGGAATGAGGGAGATGAACTTGGGCTCGCCGTCGATGCACATGGTGGGCAGGTTGGAAATGCCCATCTTCTGGGTCCGTGCGATATCCTCCTTGATGAAGTACTTGTAGACTCTGTACTCAGCGATATCGGAGATGGCGTCGAAGTTATCCTCAACGGATGCCAGCATGTAGGTGCAGGCAGCGCACTGCTCCGGATCCAGCAGGAAGAGCTCGATGATGACCTTCTCGGATGCTGCATAATCCGGGATCTCCACCTCGATATCATCGAAGGAACTGGAATAGTTCTCCACGAGAACGCGGGAACTCTCCGGATTCTTCACGGCCTGGGCGCAGGCGATGGTGTTCTCGCGAGGCACTGCGTAAGGCATATCGCATCCCGGGCTGATGATCAGGTTGTGCTTGTCCTCGATGCTGTCCAGGAGATCCAGGACGCACTTGATGTTATCCTGCTGATTTCCGTGGAGCATCACGGTGGTCAGAGGAATGTTTCCGCTGAGGGCTACATTATACTTGTCGGTGATCTCCTTGGCAGTCGGAAGATCTACGTTCTCATCCACAGCGATGCTGTCCGGTCCGCACTGGCACATGACTTCCACCTGCTTGGTAGCGTTACCGCAGACGAAGAAGGAAGACAGAACGTCTCTGCTTCTGATATAGTCAAATACGCTGATGAAAGATTCCTTCAGCATCTTGTCGATCATTCTCGGGGAGACCTGGCTGATCAGAGGATCGACGACGGCAATGACGTCCATGCCTGCATCGATGTACATCTCTGCCATGGCGATGGCCACCTTAGCGCAGTATTCCATCAGATCCTTGACGTACTGTTTGTCGGACATCATGTCCATGAACAGATTGGTCCCTCTCAGGTGAGAAGCCAGGGTGAAGGGTCCGCAGATCAGTCCATAGAGAGCGGTCTCATCGCCGATCTCAGCCTTCAGTCTTCTCATGGCGTCAAGGATGATGGGCAGGCGGCCGGATTCCGGTGTGGGGATCTTGCAGTCGCAGGGGATGCCCTTCTCCGCTTCCAGCGGATGGGTCGTGACCGATGGCGGATTGTAATCAGCCCACATCAGTTCGCATCCGATGATCTCCGCTTCCACCTGAAGGTCGAACAGGACCGGAAGTCCGTCCGGCATATACAATTTATTTACTTCTTTCATACACTCGACGATCTTGTCGGCGTCGGTCAGCATCTCCGTAGCGGTGTACCCCTTCAGCTGGCCGGAATGCACTCCGGAAAAGGGTACCCATGGAATGCTGTCTACACTCTCATGTTTTAAAGTCTTAATGATCAGATCTTTTCCCATCTTATCCTCCATTAACGATAGAACGCAATAATGTTATTATCCTGATACTATTCTACACTAACGCGCAAAATGGTTGTTAGAATAATCTATCTATTCTTTGGCAAGATTCTTAGAAAAACAGGCACAGAAATAGTGGACAAAGTCCACTATTTTCAACCTTTCTAAAGCATTCCCCGCTTCTTCAGGATCGCCAGCAAAACGATACAGATGAGAGCGGCGATCACCACGATGATCCCGAATCCATAGGGCGTATTGGCGAGGGGCATCCACCGTCCGTCCACGTTCATCCCATAGAGTCCGGAGATGACGGTGGGCACCGCCAGCACCAGGGTAATGGAAGTGAGGATCTTCATCACATTATTCAGCTGGTTGTCCAGGACGGCGGACATCAGTTCCCGGGTTCCGGATATGATGCCCCGGTAGATCTCCGTCATCTCGATGGCCTGCTGGTTCTCCACGATCGCATCGCCGATGAGCTCCTCATCCTCCGGGTGCGGTCCAAGGCGGTGGTACCGTTTGATCCGGCCGATGACCTTCCCGTTCTCACGCAGGGAGGTATCAAAGTATACCAGAGTGGACTCCAGATTGTGCAGCTTGATCAGGTCTTCTTCCCGGGTCACCTTGTTTCCGATCTGTTCCTCGATCTGTCTCCTCTGCCGGTCGATGGAACGCAGATCCTCCTGATACAGCATCGCCACCTCCAGCAGGATATGGTAGACGAAGTTTCGTTTGCGATAGGTGTAGGCATCCCTGTACTTATTCCTCGTGAGTCCCTCCAGGACCCGGGGGTCTTCGCTGCAGATGGTGATCAGGTGATCCGTACAAAGTATGATTCCAAGGGGTATGGTGGTGTAATGCTCCTGTTCATTACGGACCTCTTTGCTGGGAATATCGATGAACATCAAAGTATAATCGTCAAAAAGTTCGATACGGGTCTTTTCTTCCCGGTCCGCCGCCGCCAGAAGATCCTCCGGATCCACATTCAGCTTCTCGCCGATGAATTTAGCCTCCTCTTCGGAGGGGGCGGTCATCTTGACCCACATTCCTTCTGTCAGTTCATCCGCCTGCCGGATCCTGTTTCCCTCTGTGATGTAATACTGGATCATCCTTCTTCACCTTTCCTAGTTTTTGGTTTTATCATATCCCTATTTCCGCGGTTTGTAAACTGATTTCATCTATATTGACGCAGACGGCGTTTCGATAGTATAATGTAGTTGTAAAGGTGTAACTTTTTACCAAATTTACATACAGATTGAAGGACTACGATATGGGATATAATGAAATATTCAACGCGACGGATAAGATGATGAACACCATCCTGAACGCAGTGGAGCAGAACGACTTCGGCAACCTGAACTCCATGCTGAAGGACCAGGTCCAGGACTTCTCCGATCAGCTGAAGCAGGAGAAACTGCAGCAGGAGCAGCGTCGCAGAGAACAGGAAGAACAGGCTGCAAAGGCAAGGCAGCAGGCCAACCAGCAGAACCAGCAGTGGTTCGACCAGCAGGCCAGTCAGCGTCCCAAGTGGGACGGCGCCAACCCCTACAGCAGCCATAATACTTACAGTGCCAACACCCAGAGCCGCCCGGCGGATATCAAGGTGGGCACCCGTCCCACCGGGTCGGCGCGGACTCAGAATGTCATGACGCCGTTCCTCCAGCAGCGGCCCAAGCAGACCGGTGCCTACGGGAAGATCGGCGGAGGCGTTGCGGGAGCCTTTGTGTTCGGCTCATCCCTCCTGTGGACGGGACTCGCCGGTGCTATCATGGGGACCATCGCACTGCCGAGTCTGATCCTCTTCGGCGGCGGACTGGCGGCATCCATCTGGCTCATCCTGAACGGAAACAAGCAGAAGAACCTCATCAAGAAGTACTATCAGTACGGCAAAGCCCTGGGGACCGCAGAGTACATCAAGCTGGACGAGCTGGCCGGGCTGGTGGGAGTCTCCCCCACTGAAGTGCGGAAGAGTCTCAGCGAGATGATGAAGGCAGGACTTCTGCCCCAGGCAAGATTCGACGAGAAGAAGACCACCCTGATCCTCACGCAGCAGGCATACAACCAGTATCAGCAGGCAGAGGATTCCCGCCGCCAGCGCGAGCAGAAAGAGGCGAAGGAGGCGGCACAGACCGCCGGCATGTCCGCAGAGACCCGCCAGATCCTGCAGGAGGGCGAGGCCTATATCAAGGCCCTGCGCCGGGCCAACGACATGATCCCCGATGAGGCCATGTCGAAGAAGCTGGACCGCCAGGAGCAGATCGTCAACCGGATCTTCGCCCGTGTGAAGGAACATCCGGAGAACGCTTCTGATCTGCGGAAGTTCATGAACTACTACCTGCCTACCACGGAGAAACTGCTGAAGGCCTACATCGACCTGGACAAGCAGCCCCAGGTGGGAGACAATATCGTGAAAACCAAACGTGATATCAATGAAGCGATGGACACCATCAACGATGCCTTCGAGAATCTGCTGGACAGCCTCTTCGAGGATGTGGCATGGGACATCTCTTCTGATATATCCGTCATGAAGACCATGATGGAGCAGGACGGTCTCACTGAACGCAAGATGAAGGCCGGCAGAAATTAACGTGTACCGTTACCTTTGTGTATTATAAAGGAGAAATAAGATGACAGAAGAAATGAAAAACAATGCAAATCCATTTGATGAAATGGAAGTGAAAGCCCCGGAGCTGTCCTTTGAGTCCGCACTGGAGGGCGCTGCTCAGGTGGTGAATGCCGGACCGGAAGGAATGGCTGCTGCAGCAGCTCAGGCCGTGGCAGTACCCAAGGAACAGGAGAACCTCACCGCAGAGGAGCTGGCTCAGGTAGATAAGTTCGTGAAGGAGATCGACCTCACCAATTCTCAGGCTGTCATGAACTACGGTGTGGGCACCCAGCAGAAGATCGCAGACTTCTCCCAGAAGGCTCTGGAGAACGTGAAGACCAAGGATCTGGGCGACACCGGTGACATGATCAGCGACCTGGTGGGCGAGCTGAAGACCTTCAACACCGACGAAGAAGAGAAAGGCCTCTTCGGCTTCTTCAAAAAGAAAGAGAAGAAGATGGAGACCCTGAAGGCCAAGTACAGCAAGGTGGAGACCAATGTCACCACCATCAAGAATGAACTGGAGAGCCGTCAGATCCAGCTGCTGAAGGATAACGCCATGCTGGACCAGATGTATGAGATGAATCAGGTCTACTTCAAAGAGCTGTCCATGTACATCCTTGCCGGAAAGAAGAAACTGGAGGAAGTCAGAAGCACCACTCTGGTCGACCTGCAGCAGAAGGCTGAGGCCAGCGGACTTCCGGAAGACGCTCAGGCAGCACAGGACATGGCTGCTATGTGCGACCGCTTCGAGAAGAAGATCTACGATCTGCAGCTGACCCGGAACATTTCCCTGCAGACCGCACCGCAGATCCGCATGGTCCAGTCCTCTAACACCCTGATGGCTGAGAAGATCCAGTCCACCATCGTAAATACCATTCCTCTCTGGAAGAACCAGATGGTCATCGCCATGGGCGTGGAGCACTCCATGCAGGCAGCCAAGGCTCAGAAGGAGGTCTCTGAAATGACCAACGAACTGCTGAAGAAGAACG
>CAMOGZ010000027.1 GCA_946614405.1 uncultured Eubacterium sp.
TGAGGCGATCCTGTGCGGAGAGAAGATCGAGTACCTTCTGGTCCGGGACGGGGCAAGCTTCGATGAGCTTACGGGAAACGATCATTACGTGCTGGACAGCAGTCTGTTTGACGGACTGGCACAGACCGAGACCAGCCAGGGGATCCTGGGCGTGGTCCGGAAACGGGGCTGGGATCAGGACGATCTGGCTAAGCTTCCTTCCGGGAGCAACCTGGTGGTGCTGGACCGTCTGCAGGATCCGGGGAATATCGGGACCATCATTCGCACTGCAGAGGGTGCGGGGTATGGTGCCGTCCTTTGCATGAAGGGAACCGGAGACGTCTATTCCCCCAAGGTGGTACGGGCCGCTGCGGGATCGCTCTTCCGGATGCCGGTCATCCAGGTGGAGGATCTGGCGGAGCTCGCAGAGCTTCTACACCGCTTTGGAAAGAAGCTGGCGGTGACCTGCATCGGAGACGATACGGTGTACTACCGGGCGGGACTTTCCGAGGACGTCGCACTGGTGATCGGAAACGAGGGAAATGGCTGCAGCAGTGAGATGATCGCAGCAGCCGACATCCGCGTCAGCATTCCCATGAAGGGCAGACTGGAATCATTGAACGCATCCGTGGCCGCAGGCATCCTGATGTATGAGGCCATGAGAAGATAAATTAAAATGAGGTAAACGAATATGCAGGAACAATTGTTAAAAGTATTGGAAGAAGCCAAAGAACAGCTTACCAAGGCACAGTCTTTGGCGGACACAGAAGAGATCCGGGTCAAGGTCATGGGAAAGAAGGGCCAGCTGACTCAGATCCTGCGCGGTATGGGGAAACTGTCCCCGGAAGAAAAGAAAGAAATGGGCATGGCCGCCAATAAGGCGAAGGCCCAGTTCGAGCAGATGCTGAAGGAAAAGGTGGAGAACGTCAAGGCTCAGGCCAAGGCAGCCAAGTTTAAGGCTGAGAAGATCGACGTCACCGAGCCGGGCGTCAAGGTCACCATCGGCGTAGAGCATCCCATCACTCAGGTCATCAATGAGATCGTGGACATCTTCCGTTCCATGGGTTACTCCGTATACGAGAGCCCGGAGGTCGATACCGTGTTCAATACCTTCGACGGACTGAACTCACCGGAGTTCCATCCTGCCAGAGATATGACCGATACATTCTATATCGGCAAGGACATCGTTCTCCGTCCCCACACCTCCTCCGGAGAAGTGCGCGCTGAGAAGGAGCTGCCGCTGCCGTATAAGATCGTCATTCCGGGACGCTGCTTCCGCTGCGACACCCCGGACGCGACCCATTCTCCAACCTTCCATCAGGTGGAGATGATGGTCGTCGGAGAAGATATCAATATGGCCGAGCTGAAGGGATCCCTGGACTACATGGCCAAGAAGCTCTTCGGACCGGAAACCAAGACGAAATTCAGACCTCACCACTTCCCATTCACAGAGCCGTCTGCTGAGATGGACGTGTCCTGCTTCAAGTGCGGCGGCAAGGGCTGCAATGTCTGCAAAGGATCCGGCTGGATCGAGATCCTGGGATGCGGCATGACCCATCCGCACGTACACCAGGTCGGCGGCATCGACACCGAGAAGTACACCGGTTTTGCCGTTGGTATGGGTGTAGAGAGAATCGCAATGCTGAAGTATGGAATCGATGATATCCGTCTTCTCTATGAGAACGACATGAGATTCATCAACCAGTTCAAATAGGAGGACACTGAATTATGATCGTATCGGTTAATTGGATAAAAGACTATGTAGACGTGAACGTCCCTGTCAAGGAATTCTGCGACAGGATGATCATGTCCGGATCCAACCTGGAGACCTGCACAGAGATCGGAACCGGGATCTCCGGCGTGGTCATCGGACGGATCGACAAGATAGAAAAGCACCCGGATGCAGACAAGCTGGTTGTCTGCCAGATCAACGTAGGAGCAGATGCTCCGCTGCAGGTCGTAACGGGAGCAGAGAATGTTTTTGAGGGAGCATACGTTCCCGTGGCTACCGACGGAAGCCACATCCCCGGTCCGCTCCACGGCCAGCCGAAGGTAGAAGGCGGCGTGGACATCAAGGCAGGGGCCCTCAGAGGAGTAGAGAGTGCCGGTATGCTTTGTGCGGCGCAGGAGCTTGGGTTCGATGACAAAGTCACACCCTACGACTCCAAGGACGGCATCTGGCTGCTGCCCGGAAACTGGGACGACAGCCTGGGCAAGGACCTGGTAGAGACCCTGGGACTCCGGGACAGCATCGTAGACTTCGAGATCACCCCGAACCGTCCGGACTGCCTGTCCATGGTGGGAATGGCAAGAGAAGCCGCTGCCACCTTCGGCGAGACCCTGCGCTACCCGGAGACGGAGTGCCAGACCTCTGAAGAAGAAGCCAAAGACTACATCAAGGTTCAGGTGAAATCGAACCTTTGCAGAAGATTTACCGCAAGAGTCATCAAGGACGTGAAGATCGGGCCATCCCCCTGGTGGCTGGCCAAGCGCCTGATGGCAGCCGGAATGAGACCCATCAACAACATGGTCGACATCACCAACTTCGTTATGCTGGAGTATGGACAGCCCATGCACGCATACGACATCCGCGCACTGGCAGGCCAGGAGATCATCGTGGACACCGCCAAGGAAGGGGACACCTTCGTGACTCTGGACGGCGAGGAGCGCAAGCTGGATGAGACCATGCTGATGATCAATGACGCAGAGAAGGCCGTAGGTCTGGCAGGCGTCATGGGCGGACTCAATTCCGAGATCGTGGATGATACCACCACCGTAGTCCTGGAGTCTGCGAACTTCGTGGGATCCAGCGTGAGACTCACTGCCAAGCAGCTGGGACTGCGTACTGAGGCATCCTCCCGCTATGAGAAGGAGATCGACCCGAACATCTGTGAAGTGGCAGCAGACCGTGTCTGCAAGCTGGTAGAGATGCTGGGCTGCGGAACCGTTCTCACTGGCATGATCGACATCTATCCGGAACCGGCCAAGGCTCCGACTGTCAAGGCCAGAGTCAGCCGCATCAACAAGGTTCTGGGAACCGATATTCCGAGAGAGCAGATGGAAGAATACTTCCGTGCTCTGGAAATGGAAGTCACCGGCGAGGGAGACGACATGTACATCACACCGCCGACTGTCCGTATGGACCTGCTGGAGGAAGTGGACTATGTGGAGGAAGTCGCCAGAATGTACGGCTATGACAACCTGCCCATGACTCTTCCGGACACCGCATCCAATGCGGAGTTCTCCAAGAGCTGGAATCTGCGTGATCTGACCAGAAAGGTCCTCTGCGGCATGGGAGCCAACGAGATCCAGACCTATTCCTATTCCAATAACAAAGTCCTGGATATGGCAGGCATCGATGAGGACTCCTGGGAGCGCAACTTCGTGGAGATCATCAACCCCATGGGAGAGGATACCTCCGCACTGCGGACCATCCTGTCTCCGGCCATGCTGGAGGTCCTGGGCAGAAACTATTCCAGAAATGTGAGTGCTGTCCGGGCTTATGAGATCGGCACCGTATTCATGAAGGACCTGATGGACCCCGACGGACTTCCTGACGAGTCCCTGGATCTGTCCATCGGATGTTACGGCGAGGGAGAGAACTTCTTCACACTGAAGGGCATGATCTGTGCTCTGCTGGACAAGCTGGGCATCGGCGACCTGAAGTTCGTGGCAGAGTCCGAGTACGGCCTGTATCATCCGGGCAGATGCGCACGCATCGTCACCAAGGATGCAAACGGTGTGGATACTGAACTGGGTATCATGGGTGAGGTCCACCCGGATGTTGCTGAGAGATTCGGCATCGACGGCAGAGCCTACTGTGCAGAGCTGTTCTTCGACCTGATCGTGGAACTTTCCAACCGCGAGGTCATGTATCAGCATCCGCCTAAGTATCCTTCCACATCCAGAGATATGGCTCTGGTCGTGGACGACAGCCTGGAAGTCGGCGCCATCATGGAGGCCGTGAAGGATCTGGAAGCAGATCTTCTGGAGGACATCCAGCTGTTCGACGTATACCGCGGCGTACAGGTGGGCCCGGGCAAGAAGAGCGTGGCCTTCAGCCTGACCTACAGAGATAATAATAAGACACTGACCGATGTGGAAGCCGACAAGGCACACAGTGATGTTGTGGAAATGCTTAAGGAAAAGTTTGGCGCGGTTCTGCGTGACTAGCACCATACGGAAAAGAACGAGGTGAAATCATGGGTGACACAGTAAAGGTCAAGATTTACGGACAGAACTACAATCTATCCGGAGACAAGTCAACGGAGGAGATCGAGCGGATCGCCAACTACGTTGACGAGAAGATGCATCTGATCGCGAAGGTGGCTGACAGAAACGGCACCAGCGCCATCGCAGTGCTGTCCTCAGTCAACATCGCAGAGGAATACTTCGATCAGAAGGATGAGGTAGAGCGCCTGAAGGTTGCCAACGAGCAGCTGGAGAAGGACAGCGCACACTACATCAAACTGTGGGAAGATGCAAAGAAGAATTATAAGCAGTCCAAGGAGATCATGGATCGTCTGAAGCAGGACAACCGCAAGGAAGACGAGAAATATAAAGAACTGCAGGAGAAATGCTCCGAGTTCGAGAACCAGATCTTCGACCTGCAGATGGAGAACATTCAGCTGAAGAGCGAACTGGAGAAACTACAAAGAGGCTGATTTTTATGAACGACAAGGCGATTTCGATCCTGGAGTACAATAAAATAACAGAGCTTTTGAAGGAAGAGGCGGGCTGTGCGATGTCCAAGGAGATCGCAGCCTCCCTCACTCCCGGAACGGACGTCCGGACGATATCAGAAGAGTTAAGGTCAACTACGGAAGCGGTTGACCTTATTGTGCATAAAGGACCACTGCCCACATACGGTCTCTATGACATCGAACATGTGGTTTCTCTGGCACGGAAGGGTGGCTGTCTCACCATGAAACAGCTGCTGCAGGTCCATTTCAATCTGGCCATCGCAAGCCGGGTGGTAAGCTTTCTGAAGCACGATGTGCCGGAGCTGCCCCTGATCCAGTCTCTGGCGGAGCTGATCGTGACCCACCCCAGACTGGAGGAGGAGATCGACCGCTGCATCCTCTCAGAGGATGAGATGGCGGACAATGCGTCCTCAGAACTCAGAAGCATCCGACGGGGCATCATCCGTCAGAATGAGTCCATCCGGAACAAGCTGAACCAGATGGCCAACAGTCAGGCCAACCGGCCCTATCTGCAGGATTCCATCGTGACCATCAAGGACGGCCGCTACGTGATCCCGGTAAAACAGGAGCACCGCGCTCATTTCCCGGGGATCGTCCACGACCAGTCCAAGTCCGGCGGAACCCTGTTCATCGAGCCCCAGGCCATCGTAAACCTGAATAATGAGCTGCGGGAGCTGGAGCTGGCGGAGCAGGCGGAGATCACAAGGATCCTTCAGAGCCTCTCCGACAAGGTGGGAGAATGCTTCCACGACCTGAATAACAACCAGCAGATCCTGATCCAGCTGGATTACATCATGGCCAAGGGCAAACTCTCCCTGCGGATGAAGGGGGAAGAGCCCAAGCTGTCGGAGGAGGGCATTCTGTCCATCCGTCAGGGCCGTCATCCGCTGCTGGATCCCGCCAAGGTGGTGCCCATCACCGTGGCCATCGGGGAGGACTACAGGACCCTGGTGATCACAGGCCCCAACACGGGAGGAAAGACCGTCACACTGAAGACCATCGGCCTTCTGGCCATGATGGCTCAGAGCGGCCTGCACATCCCGGCATCCTCCGAGAGTGTACTCCCGGTGTACCGGGACATCTTCGCGGACATAGGGGATGAGCAGAGCATTGAACAAAGTCTTTCCACCTTCTCTTCCCACATGAAGAACATCGTCAACATCGTGGAAGAGGCAGGGGAGAATACCCTGGTGCTGCTGGACGAGCTGGGGGCGGGTACAGACCCCACAGAGGGCGCGGCCCTGGCCATCTCCATCCTGGAGACTATCTTCCGAAGCGGCGCCCACACCGTGGCCACCACCCACTATAACGAGATCAAGAAATACGCCCTGTCCACAGAGGGCGTGGAGAACGCCTCCATGGAATTCGACGTGGAGACTTTGAGCCCCACCTACCGCCTGACGGTGGGTACCCCGGGCCGGTCCAACGCCTTCGAGATCTCCCACAAGCTGGGACTTGAGGACAGGATCATAGAGCGGGCCGGACAGCTTATCGAGCGTGGAGACATCGAGTTTGAGGATGTGATCTCCGCCATCGAGGAGGACAAGAAGAAGGCCGAGAAGGAACGGGACGAGGCTGTGGCCATCCGCCAGGTGCTGGAACAGCAGCAGGAGGACATGAAGAAACAGCTGGCAGCCTTCGAGAAGAAGAAGGAGAAGATGCTGGCGGACGCCCGGGAGGAAGCCCGGGAGATCCTCCGTGACGCCAGAGACACGGCGGACGAGGTCCAGAAAGAACTGCGGGATCTGGCCCGGATGGAAAGTCTGGGAGAGCGGAACCGCAATATGGAGATCAACCGCAGACGTCTGCGGGAGAAAGAAAAGAAATATGCCGAGCGCATCGTGCGGCAGGCCAACAGCGAGCCGGTGGATGCGTCCCAGCTGAAGGTGGGGGATCTGGTTAGGGTTTTGTCCCTGAACCAGAACGGCGAGGTGCTGACCCTGCCCGACGACGGCGGAAACCTCCAGGTCCAGGTGGGCATCATGAAGATGCACGTGAAGCTGGCGGACCTGATGGTGGTGCCCGACGGGAAGAAGACCAAAGCCAAGAAGCCGTCCTCCAAAAACAGCTACGGCAATCTCATGAAGAGCAAGACTCAGTCCGTATCCATGTCGGTGAACGTACAGGGAGAGAACCTGGACAGCGCCCGGATGGATGTGGAGAAATACATCGACGATGCCTATATGGCCGGTCTGAAGGAGGTCACCGTGATCCACGGACGCGGGGAAGGGATCCTGAAGAACGGACTGCGTAAGGCGCTGAAACGCAACAAGCATGTGGCGTCCCTGCGCCCCGGTAATTACAACGAGGGCGGGGAAGGCGTGACCATCGTCAAACTGAAAACGGAGTAACGTATGTATGTGATCAGCAGCTGCCTTCTGGGCAGAGACTGTAAATATAATGGTGGAAACAACCGGAATCAGGCGGTGCTGGACTTCTGCCGGGAGCATTCCTTCTGTGAGGTGTGCCCGGAGACGGCAGGAGGTCTTACTGCGCCCCGCGCACCTGCCGAGCGGCAGGGTGACCGGATCTGCGACCGGGATGGAAAGGACGTGACGGAAGCCTTTGTGCAAGGGGCACAGAAGAGCTGGGACCATGTCCTTGCGGAGGCCCGACGACGATGCGAGGAAGTCGAAGGCGCCATCCTGAAGGCCAAGAGTCCATCCTGCGGATGCGGGATGATCTACGACGGCAGTTTCACCGGGACCCTTATCCCCGGGGACGGCTGTTTCACCGCGATATTGAAAGAACACGGGATCAAAGTCAATACTGAAAAGGAGATATAAGAATGGTTAATTACAGAGAAGAAATTGCGAAAATCATCGCAGAGCACGTCACAGATCTGAGCCTGGAGGAGGTTCAGGCCCTGGTGGAGGTTCCTCAGGACAAGAGCAACGGAGACTATGCATTCCCGTGCTTCCGCCTGGCAAAGGTGCTGCGCAAGGCTCCGCCACTGATCGCAGGAGACATCGCAGAAGCCATTAAAGATAATGCTTTGTTCGAGAAGGTTGAGCAGGTCAACGCCTATGTTAACATGTTCATCAACGCCGAAGAGTACACCAAGGGTGTTCTGGCTGAGGCACTGGATGCCGAGAACTTCGGTAAGTCCAACGAGGGAGAAGGCAAAGTCATCACCATCGACTTCTCCTCCCCGAACATTGCCAAGCCTTTCCACATCGGTCACATCAGAAGTACCGTTATCGGTAACTCCATCAACCTGATCTACCGCAACCTGGGCTACACCGTCATCCGTCTGAACCACGTCGGCGACTACGGTACCCAGTTCGGAAAGATGATCGTGGCATACCGCAAGTGGGGATCTGAAGAGGAAGTTAAGGCTAAGCCGATTGAGACTCTGCTGGCTCTGTACACCAAGTTCCACGTGGAAGCAGACAAGCATCCGGAACTGGAAGACGAGGCCAGAGCAGCCTTCGTAAAACTGGAAGCAGGAGAAGAGGAAGAGGTCAAGCTGTGGAAGTGGTTCTCCGATGAGTCCCTCCGCGAGTTCAACCGCGTCTACGACATGCTGGAGATCGAGTTCGACGAGATCGACGGTGAGTCCTTCTACACCGACAAGATGCAGCGCTTCATCGACGAGCTGAACGCCAAGCACCTGATGCACGAGTCCCGCGGCGCCAACATCGTGGACCTGGACGAGTGGAACATGCCGCCGGCACTGATCACCAAGAGCGACGGATCCACCCTGTACATCACCAGAGACATCGCCACCGCCGTATATCGTGACGAGCACTATCATTTCTATAAGAACATCTACGTCGTAGCAACTCAGCAGAACCTGTACTTCCAGCAGCTGTGGAAGGTCCTGGAACTCCTGGGCTACGAGTGCTACAAAGACTGCGTACACGTACCTTTCGGTATGGTCAGCATGGAGAGCGGCACCATGTCCACACGTTCCGGAAGAGTCATCTTCCTGGAGGACGTGCTGAACCGCGCCGTAGACCAGACCAGAGAGATCATCGCAGAGAAGAATCCGAATGCAGATCCGGAGTTCATCGACAAGGTTGCCCACGAGGTTGGTATCGGCGCCGTGATCTTCCAGGAGCTGTCCAACAACAAGATCAAGGACTACGTATTCAAGTGGGATAAGGTCCTGAACTTCGACGGTGAGACCGGTCCGTATGTTCAGTACACCCATGCACGCTGCTGCAGCGTTATGAGAAAGGCCGGTGAAGAGGTCTGCGCCAAGGCTCAGAGCGGCGACATCGACTACAGCAAGATCACCAGCAAGAGCGCTTTTGAGCTCACCAGACTGCTGTATGAGGTGCCTGCAGTGATCCACGAGGCAGCAGACAAGTATGAGCCGTCCATCATCACCCGTCACGTGGTGAACATCGCACAGGCTTACAACCGTTTCTATCATGACGAGCACATCCTGACTGACGATGAGGCTGAGAAGACGGCAAAGGTCGCTCTGACCATCGCCGCCAAGAACGGCATCACCAGATGCCTGGCTCTGCTCGGAATGCATGCACCGGAGAGAATGTAATCTATGAGATACGAAGGAGATATCTACAGACCGCCCAGTGAGGCTTATAGCCTCCTGGTGCAGGTCACCATCGGCTGCACCCATAATAAATGCACCTTCTGCAGCATGTTCAAGGACAAGAAATTCCGCGTCCGGGACGTGCAGGAGGTCATCGAGGATCTGGAAGACGCCCGCCGCACATATCGCTATGTGGAGCGGATCTTCCTGTGCGACGGGGATGCCCTGTGCCTTGCCAACCGCAAGATGATGGTCATCCTGAAGAAGATCGCGGAGCTCTTCCCCGAGTGCCGCAGAGTCAACGTCTACGGCAACGCCAAGGACGTGCTGCATAAGACCCACGAGGAGCTCGTGGAGCTGCGGGAAAACGGGGTGAAGATGATCTACATCGGCGCCGAGTCCGGCAGTGACAAGGTGCTGGCAGACATCAACAAAGGCGTCAATGCCGAGCAGCTCATCGAAGCGGTGCACCGTATCGAAGACGCCGGGATCCAGGCGTCTGTCACCTTCATTTCCGGCCTGGCAGGCCGCGCAGGATGGCGGGAGCACGCCATCGAAAGCGGCAAGATGATCAGCCGGATGAACGCGTCTTACGTGGCGCTCCTGACGCTGATGCTGGATCCGAGAGCGCCCATCACAGAGAAGATCGCCAGCGGAGAGATGGAGCTTCTGACACCGGAGGAAGTGGTGGCAGAGACCTATCTGATGCTGGAGAATATGAATCCGGAGAAGCCCTGCGTCTTCCGCAGCAACCATGCTTCCAACTATCTGTCCCTGAAGGGGGATCTGCCCCGGGACAAGGAGCGGATGCTGGCGACTCTGAAACGGGCCATGGAGGATACGGGCATGTTGAAAGATGAAAGGTTCAGGATGCTCTGATGAAAATTTTACTGACCACGCTGAATTCCAAATACATTCATTCCAACCTGTCCATCAAGTACCTGTACTGCCTGGCGGCGGAAGCAGGGGACGGGGATCTTGACGTGGATCTTCTGGAGTTCACCATCAACAACGAACGGGACTACATCTTCGGCCAGATCCTGCGGGGCGGATACGACATGGTCTGCATCTCCTGCTACATCTGGAACATCGAGATGATCAAAGACTTGGGACGGGACCTGAAGAAGGCCCGGCCGAATCTGCTCATTACTCTGGGCGGACCGGAGGTCTCCTACGACAGCAAGGAATTCCTGGCGGAGAACCCCTGGGCGGACTTCATCATCCGGGGAGAAGGGGAGACGGCCTTCGGCCAGTTCTGTGAGCAGCTGACGGCGGAAGAACCGGACCTTTCCAAGGTGAACAACCTGACCTGGAGAGAGGGCGGACACATTTATGAGACGGAGCCGGCACGCCTGACCTACACGGACAAGCTGCCCTTCCCCTATAATACGCTGGAAGTGGAAGAGGATAAGATCATCTACTATGAGTCTGTCCGGGGCTGCCCCTATAACTGCAGCTACTGCCTCTCCTCCGTGGATAAGACGGTGCGCCCCATGAGTCTGGAGCGTGTCCGCCGGGACATCGGCTACCTGTCCTATAAGAATGTGAAGCAGGTGAAGTTCATCGACCGCACCTTCAATTATGATGCCAAGCGGGCCAACGAGATCTGGCGCTACATCATCGGCAAGGACAACGGCAAGACCAACTACCACTTCGAGATCTGCGGAGACCTTCTGGACAGCGACTCCTTCCGGATCCTGTCCAAGGCGCGCAAAGGTCTCTTCCAGTTTGAGATCGGCGTACAGTCCTGCAATCCTTATACCCTGGAGGCCATCCACCGCAAAGGCCAGGTGATGGACACTCTGCAGAACGCCAAGAAGCTGGTGGAACTGGGTAATTGCCACGTTCATGTGGATCTCATCGCAGGGTTACCATATGAAGATTATCGTTCCTTCAGCCAGTCCTTCAACATGGTCTATCAAGTGGGCGCAGACAACCTGCAGCTTGGGTTCCTGAAGATGCTGAAGGGCACCCAGATCCGCGAGGAAGCGGCGGTCAACGGCTATGTCTTCCGGGACAAAGCCCCC
>CAMOGZ010000028.1 GCA_946614405.1 uncultured Eubacterium sp.
TCCTCCCGGGAGTAGGCAAACACTCCCAGTCTGGCAAATCTCTGCTCTTCCACAAAGTCCACAAGCCGGTCATAATCATCCTCGGTCTCTCCGGGAAATCCCACGATCAGTGTCGTTCTGATATGGATGTCCGGGATGACCTTCCGAAGATGATCCAGTGTCCGTTGGAGGGACGCTTCAGTGGATCTGCGGTTCATTCTGCGGAGTACAGGATCACTTGCATGCTGAATGGGAATGTCCAGATAATTGCAGATCTTATCTTCTTCTGCTATGGTCTGAACCAGTTCCTCTGTGATTCTGTCTTCGTAACAGTACATCAGGCGGATCCAGGAGATTCCTTCGATACGGCACAGCTTCCGCAGAAGCTTGGCCAGGGCATACTCGCCGTAGAGGTCTTTGCCATAGTAGGTAACATCCTGTGCGATAAGGATCAGTTCACGGCATCCGGCCTGTGCCAGCCGCTCCGCCTCATCCAGTATGCTCTCCATGCTGCGGCTGCGGTAAGGTCCTCTGATCTGCGGGATCACGCAGTAAGCACAGATATTATTGCAGCCTTCGGCGATTTTCAGATAGGCGGTGTAGGGCTTGTCCGGAAGCTTTCTGGTATACCGGAAACTCTCTGCCAGGTCGCAGGGCCCGTTGCATACGAACCGTTCCGGCTTATTCCCTTCAAAGGTCCGGATCAGCTCCGGCAGTCTGCCGTATTCATTGACGCCGATGAATCCATCCACCTCCGGGATCTCTTCTGCAAGCTCCTGGGCGTAACGCTGGACCAGGCATCCCGAGACCACCAGTTTCTTTCCGGACTCCTTGTATTCCGTCATGGCGAAGATCTCATCGATGGATTCCTTCTTTGCATCATTGATGAAACCGCAGGTATTGACTACGATCACATCGGATCCTTCCGGATCATCCACGATGGTATGACCCGCTTCCTCAAGGATCCCCTTCGCCACATCTGTGTCCTCGAAATTTTTGGGACAGCCCAATGTATCAAAAAATATTCTCATAGATTACATTCCTTTAGTGTCTTCTTTTAATTGCATAAACTCATCCTCGCTGATGAGGACCTGTCTGGGACGGCTTCCGTCCTGGGGCCCCACAATGCCCCTTGCTTCCATCTGATCCACGATCCTGGCCGCACGGTTATATCCGATGCGGAACCGTCTCTGAAGCATGGATACCGACGCCTGTCCCTGCATGACCACGCATTCTATGGCTTCCGGAAGGAGCTCATCGGCATCCTCCTCATGTCCCGGGGCATTATTGTTTCCATTCTCGATGGTGTCCATGACCTCATCGGAGTACTCTGCTTCATCCACCTGTGATTTTACATAGTCGATGACGCGCTCCACCTCCTCATCGGAGACGAAGGTACCCTGTACACGCACCGGCTTGCCCATTCCCAGTGGGTTGAAGAGCATGTCGCCCTTTCCCACCAGCTTCTCGGCTCCGGACATGTCCAGAATGGTACGGGAGTCGAACTGGGATGATACGGCAAAGGCGATACGAGACGGGATGTTGGCCTTGATCACACCAGTGATGATATCCACAGACGGTCTCTGAGTCGCAACGATCAGATGCATCCCCGCCGCTCTGGCCATCTGTGCCAGACGGCAAATGGACTCTTCCACCTGACTGGGTGCAGCCATCATCAGGTCAGCCAGCTCATCGATGATGATAACCACCTGAGGCATGACGGCATCAGTCCGGTCTTCGGATTCCATCTTGCGGTTATAAGACGTCAGGTCTCTGACGTTCTCTTCCGCGAAGGCTTTGTACCGATTGGTCATCTCCACGACGGCCCAGTTCAGGGCCGCAGCAGCCTTGGACGGTTCCGTGACCACCGGGATCAGCAGATGAGGTATGCCGTTATAATTGCCCAGCTCCACCACCTTGGGGTCGATCAGGACCAGCTTCACCTCATCGGGGTCGGCTTTGTACAGAATGCTGGTAATGATACTGTTGATGCACACGCTCTTACCGGAACCTGTGGATCCCGCGATCAGAAGATGGGGCATACTCTTCAGGTCCGCTACGATGGGTTTGCCGGCAATATCCTTACCCACGGCGAATTCGATCTTGGATTTCGCCGTCTTGAATTCCTTGGAATCAATGATCTCCCGGAGGGTGACCATGTTGATTTTATCATTTTCTACTTCGATGCCCACGGCAGCTTTGCCGGGGATCGGAGCCTCGATACGGATGCTCTTGGCCCGCAGATTCAGTGCGATATCATCGGACAGGCCCACGATCTTGCTCACCTTGACTCCCACTGCCGGCTGGATCTCATACCGGGTGACAGCGGGGCCCTGAGTGACCTGGACCACCTTGGCATCAACATTGAAGTTCCGCATGGTCTCTTCCAGAAGGCGCGCCTTCTCCTTAAGATTATCGTTCAGCCCGGCGCGGTCCGGCGCAGTGGGAACATTCAGAAGGTCGATGGAAGGCTTTTTGTACTTGTGTGTGGCCTGCTTGTCAGCAGACTTGGTAAGAGCCGCTCTTCCACCGTCCAGTCCCAGATTCTGTCCGATCTCAGCAGCACCCATGACGATCTCCTGTGTAGATGCTTTCTTGACGTCATAGTTGCCGAGATTAACGGGGGCTTCCGGAATGGAACTGAGATCATGGATCTCATCCTCCTCGGAAAGGCCGAACCCTTCCTGAGGAACATAGGAATCCTCCAGGCCGTGAGTGGCATCGGCGGTATCTTCTTTCCCATGGAAAAGATCTGTATTCTTCATGAAGTCCAGGACATTGCTGCGTCCCTTCTTACTGGAAGGCTTGCTGTCATTCACCTCGTTATAGGGGGTAATGATCTTGATATCATGTTCTTCCGGCTGGAATGCCGGGAAATCCCGTTTCTTCTCCGCAGGGGCCGGTGTCGTATCGAAGGGGATGTCCTCACCCATCTCCAGCTGCTTTTCCTTCATGAGTTTCTTTTCTTCCCTGCGGTCTCTTACCTTGCGGTACGCCTTGGTCAGCGGTGTGTCCAGAAGCAGAAGGAGACAGATCAGAATGATCGCCACAGAGAAAATGTACAGCCCGGCTTTCCCAAGGAACTGAACGATGAGAATGCCGATACTCATCCCTGCCAGACCGCCGCCCTCCAGATTGGCTCCGTCTTCGAAGAAGGTCCGGAAATTGTACACCAGATGCCCGCTGTCGATAAACCGGGATGAGTTGATGAGGCAGATCATCAGCAGCAAAACAAGGGATGCCACGACCGTCCTTGCGGAAAAGTGAGATGCTTTATGAAGGATGAGCAGCAGCCCGATGATGATCAGGTACCATGGGAGAACGAATCCAATGACACCAAATATCCCCCGCAGGACCTCGCCCAGAGCATTGCCGAACTCTCCCGCAGAGCGGAACTGAACAGCAAAGAAAATAAACGCACCGACGGCGACGTAGATCAGTCCGCAGATCACATCATTGATGCGGCTGCTCTTATCCCGTTCCGCCTGCATGCCGCGGATCTCTTCCCTTGCGGCTGCTTCCTTCGGAGAATCCTGCTTTTTCTTTTTCTTTTCTTTTGTCTTAGCCGGCTCCGATTTCTTCTTCGGGGCCGACTTCTTTTCTGTTTTCTTGTTTCCCAAAATAATCCCGCCTTTTGATTATCTCTGATCAATGTTGAAAGAACACACTGTAAACAATGGTCGCGATCCCCAGTACCCAAACGTAATATGCGAACCATTTCAGTTTCTTGTCTACGACTACCTTGATCATAGCCTTAATGGCCAGAACGCCGCTGACGGCAGCCACCACCATTCCGACGATCATGGGACCTGCGGCGATTCCCTCCGTGGTAGCCTGAATGGCGTCCGGCAGCTCCAGAATCGCTGCGCCAAGGATCGAAGGAATAGAGATCAGGAATGCAAAGCGAACAGCAAAATCACGCTTCAGTCCTGTGAACAGTCCTCCCACCATGGTGGATCCGGACCGGGATACTCCCGGGCAGATGGCGATTCCCTGCATGATGCCGATAAATATGGCATTCCGGTAATTCATCTTTTCGATTCCTTTCACCGCCTGGCCGATGCGTTCGCTGAAATACATGAGACAGCCCGTAAAGAGCCAGCCGATGCCGATGGCCCACAGAGTGCTGTTCAGGCCCTCAAAGAAATCTTCAAATGCGAATCCAATGATCATTGTCGGAATCGTGGCGACGATGATCATGACGCCCAGTTTGCGCACCGGTCTTTCCTGGATCCGCAGGCCCTTCCCGGTGAATACGTCTGCAAACAGCAGAAACAGTTCCTTGATCAGTGCCCAGATGTCCGACCAGTACATGATGAATACGGAAACCAGTGTCCCGATATGGAGCAGTACGGTAAACATCATTACCTTATCCGGTTCTACCCCGAAGAAATGCTGGAGCAGAGCCAGATGACCGGAACTGCTGATAGGCAAAAACTCAGCCAGTCCCTGTACCAATCCTAATAAGATCGCTTCAAAATATCCCAATTCTGTTATCCCCCTTAATTATTTAAACGTAATATATCCCTTTTCCACCAGAGCTTCTGCAGAGAGGATCCCGCCTCCTGCTGCTCCTCTGACAGTATTATGTGCCAGACCGATAAACTTGAAATCAAAAAGATTGTCCTCACGGAGACGGCCGACGGTAACGCCGAAGCCCTTCTCGTAATCCACATCCAGCTTGACCTGCGGACGATCGTCCTCTTCCAGGTACTTGATGAACGGCTTAGGTGCGCTGGGCAGATCCGCTTCCTGTGGGAATCCGCTGAAGTCTCTCAGCTTCTGGATCAGTTCTTCCTTCGTGGGCTTCTTGGCAAAGCGCACGGAAACAGCGGCAGTATGTCCGTCCAGGACCGGAACGCGAACGCACTGAGCGGAAATGGTGAGTCCTTCCTTCTTGACGATCTCGCCATCCTTGATGGTTCCCAGGACCTTCAGAGGCTCATCCTCGCTCTTCTTCTCTTCTCCGCCGATATACGGAATAATGTTCTCTACCATTTCCGGCCAGTCAGCAAAGGTCTTGCCTGCTCCGGAGATGGCCTGATAGGTGCATACCACAGCTTCTGTGGGCTGGAACTCTTCCCATGCAGCCAGTGCCGGAACATAGCCCTGAATGGAGCAGTTCGGCTTGACGGCGATGAATCCTCTCTCGGTCCCCAGTCTCTTGCGCTGGGTCTCGATGATCTCGTAGTGATCGTCGTTGATCTCAGGAACTACCATGGGTACATCCGGAGTCCAGCGGTGAGCACTGTTATTGGAGACTACCGGGGTCTCGGTCTTGGCATAGGCTTCCTCGATGGCGCGGATCTCGTCCTTGGACATGTCCACTGCGGAGAATACAAAGTCCACCGTGGAGGCGACTTCTTCCACTTCAGAAACATCCATAACGACGATGTTCTTAACAGACTCCGGCATCGGAGTTGTCATCTTCCATCTGCCTGCTACGGCATCTTCATATGTTTTCCCCTTGCTTCTTGCACTTGCAGCAATGGTAGTTACTTCAAACCAGGGGTGATTCTCAAGTAAAGAAATAAAACGCTGTCCGACCATGCCGGTTCCACCCAGGATACCAACTTTAAATTTACGGTCAAAATGTCTCATAGAATGAGTACCTCCTTATAAAAGACTATCAAATTATTATACCATTGATAATACTTGATTTCAACACATTCAGGACAGGAAAAAAGAGGCTGACACGCAGCCTCTTATCACATCGCGAATATTATGCTTCAGCTTCTTCTCTCAGAACGCTCTTACCATCGTAGTAGTTGCAATTCGGGCATACTCTATGCGGAAGCTTAGGCTGATGACACTGTGGACAAATAGAAAGTCCTGGAGCGGTCATCTTCATATTAGCTGATTTTCTCTTGTCTCTTCTGGCCTTAGAAGTTTTCCTCTTTGGAACTGCCATGGTCTACACCTCCCTTATGATGAAGTTTATATCAATCTAATTTTTTTCGTCAACTTCTAAAGTATATACTTTATTTCTCCCCATGTCAACAATTATTTTAGATGATATATGGTCAGTGGCCTGAGATGATTATCTTCTGCCCAGCTGAACGATCTCGTTGGTGTCTCTTGCGATGACCAGTTCCTCGTTGGTCGGGATAACCATGACCTTAACAGCAGAATCATTGGTGGACAGGATGGTCTGCTTTCCTCTGATCTGGTTCTTGTACGGATCCAGCTTGATTCCCAGGTTGCCCATGTTGCTGCAGATCAGGTCTCTCATGTATGCATCGTTCTCGCCTACGCCGCCTGCGAAGATGATAGCGTCAACGCCGTTCATCTCAGCGATATATGCTCCGATGTAGAAACGTACTCTCTTAGCGAAGATCTTCAGAGCCAGCTCAGCTCTCTTGTTGTGCTCTTCGTTCATGGCCTTCTCCAGGTCTCTGAAGTCGGAAGAAATACCGGAGATACCCAGAACGCCGGATTCCTTATTCAGGATCGTGGTGACCTCAGACTCGCTGATGCCCTTCTTCTCTGCAAGCAGAGTAACGATGGATGGATCCAGGTCTCCGCAGCGGGTTCCCATGACCAGACCCTCCAGCGGGGTGAATCCCATGGAAGTGTCAACACTTCTGCCGTGTTTGATAGCGGATACGGAAGCTCCGTTTCCAAGGTGGCAGGTGATCAGCTTCAGATCATCGATGTCTACGTTCAGCATCTTGGATGCTTCGTCTGCCATGTATCTGTGAGAAGTTCCGTGGAATCCATACTTACGGATACCATAATCCTGATAGAATTCATATGGGATCGCATACAGGTAAGCTTCCGGTTTCATGGTCTGATGGAAAGCGGTATCGAATACTGCGACCATCGGTTTGCCTGGCATCAGCTTCTCGCAAGCCTTGATTCCCAGGATGTTTGGAGGATTGTGCAGCGGAGCCAGTTCGTTACACTCTTCCAGAACCTTCATAACGCTCTCGGTGATCAGAACGGAGTTCGCATACTTCTCGCCTGCATGTACGACTCTGTGTCCGATGGCATCGATCTCGGAAAGATCCTTGATTGCGCCGTGTTCCGGATCGGTCAGTGCGTCCATAACATGCTTCAGAGCATCGCTGTGGTCTGCCATCGGGGTCTCCAGTATGAACTTATCCTGTCCGATTTTCTCATGAGTAATAACAGAACCATCGATTCCGATACGCTCTACCAGACCTTTTACGATCAATTCTTCATTGGTCATGTCCAGCAGCTGGTACTTCAGGGATGAGCTTCCGCAATTGATAACAAGTACTAACATTATTCTTCTCCTCTTCTCTTAAGATGTATTTTATTTGAAGGATCTTCCGATCCCGATAAACGGTCTCTTAACATGATCTGAGAACTCATACATATCATTCTGTGATATGAGATTGTACAGATCCGACGCCAATATATCCTGATGCAGTGTGGGCAGGATCTCCGGATGTGCCTCCGCTTCCTTATTGATGTTAGTCAGAATGGGAAGCCGGCTGGATTCCCGTTTCTTTACTTCCTTCAGGAAAGCGGCTCCCGCAGGGCTCAGTGCAAGGATCCGGATATAGGGAGATGCCCCGGTGATCTGATCTCCGGTGATCCCCAGCAGGACCTGGGTCAAAAGCCTCTGGATCCTGGTACGGGTATACGCCTTGGACTTCAGCCGGTCCACCAGTTCCTCCAGTGTGGACGCGTAACGGACCTCTTGCTTCAGTTTCCGTCCCAGGCCTTCCCCGGCGGAATCGATGCGCTCCAGTTCTTCCGCGCTCATCTGAAGAATGCGGCTGCGAACCAGCAGGAAATACCGCTCCTCCCGGTCTTGCAGAAATGCCCCCATCTCCTTCTCAAGCCCTGCCCGGATGGAGCTTGCTGTCTGATGATGGGATTCTCCTGTCCGCTTCACCGTAACAGGCTGAAGGGTCCTGCAGCTGTTCAGGTATTCTATGGCAAGGATATTATTGGGCTCTTCCAGTATGGAAAGATCGAATCCCGGTTCCATCCCGGCGATGGCATTCATCCTGGCTCTCGGATAAGATTCCCCTCTCCGGATCCGCAGGCGAACGCCCTCCTGGATTTCTTCCTGATTCTCGCGCAAAAACCGGGCAGCGGCCTCCAGTTCCCGGATGTCTCCGGACTCACTTCCGAAGGCAAGATAGTCGATGCATCCGAACCCCTCCAGTACGGAGAGCGCACCGGAAGCAAAGTACTGGGCACTGCCACAGGAATAAACGCATGGAAGCTCTGCCACCAGATCGCAGCCTCCCTTCACGGCAGCCTCTGCCCGGGTCCATTTGTCATAGACCGCAGGTTCCCCCCGCTGGGTGAAGTCACCGCTCATGACGGAAACGCATATCTCCGCTCCGGTAATACGGCGGGCTTCCCCGATCAGGTAGCGATGCCCCTCGTGAAAAGGATTGTATTCTGCTACGATGCCAAAGCTCTTCATTATTTCCGGGATCCCCGATCATCCTCGTACATCCAGTCTTCACCGTTCTTAGTCCTGTAAGCCATCTCTTTCAGTTCGTCACGGTTGCGCTGGAGCACCTCGCCCATATTATCAAAGGTACGGGCCATATAGTTAAATAACTCGTTGAGATATTTCCCGTTGACTTCATCGAATTTGCCCTGCATATCGTACAGAGTCTTATCCAGATAATCATAGGTGCGCATCTTCAGCATAGTGGAATATTCCTGCGCTTCCCTGGTGATCTGGTCCGCCTGCTTGCGGGCGCGATTGGTGATGTCATGATCATCCACGAGATAATCCGCCTGTTTCTTCGCTTCCACGATGATCTTCTCGTATTCTGTCTTCGCTTCGGAGAGGATGCGGTCCTTCTCGTCCTTCACCCACTTCGCCTGCTGAACATCATCCGGCAGGCTGGTACGGATCTCCTTCACGATATCCAGAAGCTCGCCTCCGTCGATCATGATCTTATTGGTAAGTGGAACGGCAGATGCTGTTTCCACGATATCTTCGATTTCATCCAGTAAATCAAGTACTGTCATGTTCCCTCCTGATAATTATACTCTTTCCTTCATACGCTCTAAAACGGACTCTGGCACCAGTCCCTCGGCATTGCCGTGCAGACTGACTACTTCCTTCACCATACTGGAACTGAGAAAGGTGTAGGCGGGATCCGCCATCAGAAACACCGATTCAATTCCGGGATCAAATAACCTCGCATTCATGTGCGCCATCTGGATCTCATAATCGAAATCTCCGGCTGAGCGCAGCCCTCTGACAACCGCCTGGAAATGATTCCGGTTCACATAGTCCGCCAATAACCCTTGAAAGCAGTCCACCTTTACATTGGGAAGAAAGGAGGTCACTTCTGTGATCATCTCCACACGTTCTTCCTTGGTAAACATCGGATTCTTTGCCGGGTTCACGATGACCCCCACCACCAGCTCATCATACATGCGGGATGCACGGGTGATGATATCCAGATGTCCGTTTGTGATGGGATCAAAGGATCCGGTGTACAAAGCCCTGACTGCCATTATTCCTCCTCCGGTTGTGACTGGTCTTCCCTGTCCTCCTTGCGCCGGTAAATGCTGACCATCGTCTTTCCGTATCGTCTCCTGCGGTCGCAGTAGAACCGCTCTGTTTCTTCCGGCATGGGGTCCATGGTACCATGTTCTGTTAATATTATACCGTTTCTTGCCAATAAATCAAGTTCATCGATGATCTGAAAGCAATTTTCATAGAGGCCGGCATGATACGGCGGATCCAGCAGGAACACATCCACTTTCTCATGGATGCGCTGCAGGCATTTCTGATAATCTCCGTGAAGGATCACAGCCTTGTCCTGGGCTCCGCAATGCAGTATGTTTCCCTTGGTCAGCCGGATGCTGTCTTTGGAGCTGTCGCAGAAATAGCAAGTTCTGGCCCCTCTGGACAGCGCTTCGATCCCCAGATTTCCGGTTCCTGTAAACAGATCACAGAAGACCCTGTCATAGGTATCATTCATTAATATATTGAAAATAGCTTCTTTTACTTTATCTGAGGTCGGTCTGATGTCCCGGCCAATGGGGGTCTCCAGTTTCCGGCCGCGGTATTCTCCCGTGATCACTCTCATAACATGTTCCTCCTGTCAATATGATTCATTCAGGTCACAGTTCCAGTTTGATATCCTCCCCGAACATCTTCTCCACTCGTCTGCGCAGTTCCCTGTTTTCAGTCTGGTGAAGGGCCGGGTCCTGCTGCAGGATCTCCGACGCGGCATCCCTGGCCTTCTCCAGCACATCGCTGTGAGATACGATGTCTCCGATATGCATCTCCGGAAGCCCATGCTGCCTCGTCCCGAAGATCTCACCGGGACCCCGCAGATTCAGGTCTTCCTCTGCGATCCGGAAGCCGTCCGTGGTCTCACAAAGGATACGCACCCGCTCTCTGGCCACATCGGATTCGCTGTCCAGGATCAGATAGCAATAGGACTGATCGGCTCCTCTTCCCACACGGCCCCTCAGCTGGTGCAGCTGAGCCAGACCGAACCGTTCACAGTTTTCGATCACCATCACAGTGGCATTGGCCACATTGATCCCGATCTCGATCACAACGGTGGAGACCAGAACATCGATCCTGCCCTCTGCGAACTCTTCCATGACGCGGTCTTTCTCGTCCTGTTTCAGGCCGCCGTGGATCAGTCCCAGAGTCATTCCCTTCAATTCTTTCTGGAGTTCCTTATACAGTTCCTCCGCTGATTTTGCTTCTATCTTATCAGAGTCCTCGATCAGAGGTGCGACGATGTAGGCCTGGTGGCCTGCCTCCACCTCGCGGATCACTCTCTGATATACTTGCTTTCTCTCTTCTCTGTTTGCAGAGACCGTCCGGATCTGCTTGCGTCCCACTGGCATGGTATCGATCACCGAAAGGTCCAGTTCCCCATACAGGATCACCGCCAGAGTCCGGGGAATCGGGGTCGCCGTCATGACCATGACGTTGGGACGGTCACCCTTTGCCGACAGGCGATGCCTTTGTTCCACGCCGAATCGATGTTGCTCGTCGGTGATCACAAGTCCCAGGTCCCGGAACTGCACTGTGGGCTGAAGGATGGCATGGGTGCCCACCAGGATCTGAATGTCCCCGGAGGCGAGATCCTCCAGCACAGAACGTCTCTCCGCCGCCTTCATTCCGCCATAGAGAAGTCCGACACGGATCCCGTAGGGATGGAAATCGTGGCTCAGAGTATCG
>CAMOGZ010000029.1 GCA_946614405.1 uncultured Eubacterium sp.
CCCTTCATCAGCTGTCCCACCATATCCTTGATCAGGCGGAACTGAGGGAATTTCAATCCTACGGAAAGAATCACGCCTACAGCAATTGCCAGATAAACCAGCGCGGGTGCCCATAAATACCCGTTAATCCAGTTTGCAAAATTGTCTAACATAATAACATAACTCCTTTCTGATTCGGACGTCAGTCCATAATCATTCTTTTCTTAAACCCATAAATGCGATTTACTAATCAAATTTTACAGACTCTTCTCACAAAAACTCAAAATGCATCAAAAAAAAGAGGCCGCGCCCCTTTTCTTTAATTATCTATAGCGATTTTCGGTACAGATCCAGTCCTTCCATGAACCGGGAGATGTTCACACGGCCGCCGCTGCTGCTCTTTCCTTCAATATAATTCATCTCTTCTTTCAGAGTTTTGAAGTCGAATACATAGGTCGCATAGACGCTGAACAAGTCGCTTCCATAGTCGTCGATCCCTGCGTTAGCCGCATTGGTGAGTCCCTTCTTGATGGCCCTGCGTACCCGCTGCTCCACATTCCTTACACTATCGTCCAGCTCTGAAGCCGCCTGGGCCAGGATGTCTTTGTTGTAGCCGGAATCCTGCTCCAGCATCAGCCGATAGATGACCCGGATATCCTGGGTCCCTTTCTCTCCCAGCATACCCAGCATGCCAAGGAGAGTCTCCGCGCTGCTGGTGTCCGCAGTCTTTGCCTGCGCCGGTGCCGGAGCCTCCTCTTCCGTGAACATGGTGCGGATGCTGCCCATGATGTTCTTCATCTTCACCTTCTCCGCCACATTGCGCAGGACGTTCTCCACCTCCACCACGTTCACCGGCTTGCTGATGAAGAACTCCACGCCGGCAGTGTAAGCCTGCTGGACCATTTCCTTGTCTGTGGCTTTGGAGATCATGACGCAGGCGATGTCCCGGTTCTTCTCCCGGATCCGGTTCACCAGAGTGATCCCGTCCATGCCGTCCATGAAAAGGTCCACCAGAACGATGTCCGGCTTATCTTCCTGGATCTCCTGCAGCGCATCTGCCGGGTCAGTGCAGTATCCGCAGACGGTGCCGATGCCGCGGCTGACCACGATATTTTCCAGCGTCTTCACGGTTCCGATATTGTCATCGACGATATAGTACTTCATGATTTACTCCTAAGTCTAATCCGGCAGCCATATGGTGAATTGCGTATATTCTCCCACGACGGAATCGATGGTCAGACGGCCGCCAAAGTCGTTCTCTACATAATCTTTTACCAGGCAGAGCCCCAGGCCCCGCTGGATATTTCCGGTCTTCAGATCGAACTTGGTGGAGAACCCTTCCAGGAACAAGGATTCCATATTCTCCTCCGGGATCCCCGGACCGTTGTCCCATACGGTGATCTGGTGACCGCCGCCGTCCTTCTTCCTGACCTCTGAGACCGTCATCACGATCCTGCCGCCTTTGTCCCCGATGGCCTCTGCTGCATTGGTCAGCAGATTCCGCAGGATGGACATCATTTTGAATCCCTGGGGCACCAGGAAATCCGAGCGGACTCGCCCCACGATCTCGATGGGAAGCTGCTGGCGTCTGCACATGGTCTGGATATTGGCTCGCTCCAGCGCCACGATCTCGCCAATGGTCAGGGCCTCATTATCCAAACCTTCCATATATGTCTCCTGCAGCACCGCCAGAACGTTCTGATAGTCTCCCTTGATCTCGTGGGAGTTCTTGGCGATGTTCAGGGCCTGATTTACCACATCCGTGGGCAGGTTCATGTCCCGGATCCTGTGGTAATGCTCATAAGCCGTCTTGGTAACGGATTCTACTTCCTCCACGTTCTTCTTCAGGAGCCGCATCTCCGCCTCGATGGTAGAAGCCTGCAGCAGCAGCCGCTTATACTCTTCATCCCGTTCCTTATCCACCAGAAATCGGGAGTAGGCCTCGATGGATATGACCACCATCATGATCATGGCGGTCCGGATCAGCGCGATGACGGCCAGATATGAGACCATCTCCGGCGTAACCAGGTTGTGCCCCGCCAGGATGCTGCGCACCGTCATCTCCACCACGTTGGACAGCATGTCAGAGAAGAACACCACATAGGGGAAGTTCTTCATGGTCTTCAACTCCCGGACCACAAACTTGTAGATCAGGGTGTACACCAGCGCATACATGAAGAAGAAGGCCATATCCGGCATGACCAAAGCCAGCACATGCACCAGATCACCCTCCTGCACATAGGTCACGATGATTCGGAACAAGGGTGAAAATATCCCGGACAAGCATGCGATGTATGCTGCCGACAGATCCTCATAGCAATAGATGAAGATGGCCATGACCATGACCGAAAGGGCCACGATAAACCCTTCCGTCAGCACATTCAGCCGGATCTGAGCCGCAATGGACACGAAGAACGCGACCATGATGGTTTTCCTGAGTCTATCGTAATTCATCTTTCGTAAACACAGTCTCCCTGAATATAGGTTGCCAGTACATTCACGCGGTCCACGTCCTCCGGCGGGATCGCAAACAAATCATCACTGAGGATCACGAAGTCCGCATCATATCCCGGGGCCAGCTGTCCCAGTCCCGCGAATCCGCAGGCTTCCGCGGCTTCCTTGGTATAGAGGATAATAGCGGTCTCCATGTCCACTCTCTCTTCCTGTCCGATGTCGCTCCCGTCATAGGCTTTCCGGGTCACAGCAGACTTCAGGTTGGGGAAGGGGTCCGATGGCGTCGCCCAGGATGTGGCCGGCGCATCCGTTGAGAAACAAAGCCTTACGCCCCGGTCCAGCATGGTCTTGCTGGGATACAGATGCTTCAGACGCTCCCCGTCCATATTGGCCCGGTAAGTCTCGATCTCGCAATATTCAAAGATGGGCTGGGTGGCGAAGGCGAATCCCTTCTCGGCGGCCTTCTTCATGGCCTGCTCGCTGGGCTCCGTCAGATGCTCCACTCTCAGGTAGGGCGCTCCGCCGTCAGTCCAGTCTTCTTCCGTATACATTCTGTCCACCACTCTGTCAATGGCCCGTCCGCCCATGGCGTGGACGGAGATCTGGCATCCGTGAGCCTTGGCATAGACGATGGCCTTCTCCAGGCTCTCGTCGGAGTACACCGGAAGTCCCACGTTGTCACTGCCCATGTAGGGCTCGTACAGCCATGCGGTCTGGCCGCTGATGCTGCCGTCTCCGATGAGCTTGAGCCCGGCGATACGGATCCTCTTCCGGTAATCCATGATCTCCGGTGTGATATTGAAGTCGGGATCATCCATGAAATAATCCCACATATAATACAGGCTGACTCTCTGGCGGAATCCCTTCTTGGCCGCCTCTTCGTACAGCTCGTAATTTCCTCCTTCGTGGAGATTTCCCATATCGCTGACAGCTACGACCCCCTGTGAGATCAGAAGGTCTCCCAGATCAACCAGGGAGTCTACGGTCTCTTCGTGGGTGGCATGCTTCATATAGGGAAGGACCAGGTCCCTCGCATTCTCTCTCAGGATCCCGTTGGGCTCGCCGTTTTCGTCCCGGCCGATCTCGCCTCCCTGAGGATCCGGGGTATCCCGTGTGATACCTGCGATCTCCAGTGCCTTACTGTTGACGCAGCGGATGTGTTCGCAGCTTCTGACCAGGAACACCGGCTTGTCCGGGGACGCCTCGTCCAGGTCCCAGCGGTTGGGGGATCTCTTCTCGGCGTACTTGCCCTCATCGTATCCCCATCCACAGATCCACTGCCCTTCTTCAGACTCATTGTAGACCCGGCGGATCTCCTGCTTCAGCTCCTCGATGGAGTTGACCTTCGGCGGAAGGCATGCAATCTGCTTGCTGTACTCCGCCAGCATCACGGGATGCATATGAGCATCCACAAAGCCCGGTATCACCGTCTTTCCACCCAGATCCACTGTTTCAGCAGCAGTCTCCGGCATTTCTTCTCCGGTTCCGATCCAGGTGATCACACCATCCTGAACGATCATGGCATCTGCATACAGATCCTCACGATTCGAAGTAAATATCTTTCCATTCACAAAAGCCTTTGTCATGGGGCACCTCCATCTGATAATTCAGTTAATTATACCATAAAAACTCACATAGAATCAAATACCCTCAGATTCCATCGGTCTACAAATTGTTCAGAACCCCCTTGCCCGCCTGGCTCTATTCTTTTTCGAAAACTTGCCGGATACATGTTGAACCACCGATGATTCTGTAGTACAATAAAATGGAAGTTTGTTAAAACTTAAACAAACAGGAAAGATAAGAAGAAAGAAAGGAAAGCATATGTATAAGGTATCATCCCTGGCGGAAGAATATAAGAAGAAACTGATCACCGCAGATGAAGCGGCATCCATGGTTCGTCCGGGCGACCGGATCCATTACGGACTGGGCTGCGGTTCCGTCGTCGACATTGACGAGGCCCTTGCCCGGCGTGCTGACGAACTTCACGATGTGGAAGTCCTCAGTACCGTCACCATCCGCAACAAACCATTCGCACTGTATGAGGCCACCAAGAGCAACGATCAGGTGAAGTTTGCCTCTGCACACTTCAGTGCATTCGACCGGCTGATGTCCAAGAACGGACGCTGCTGGTACATTCCGATGCTTTTCTCAGAACTGCCTTCCTACTGGATCAACAATCCTCAGGGGATCGACATCGCTATGTTCCAGGTAGCTCCTATGGACAAGCACGGGAACTTCAATCTGGGACCTCAGGTCGCCGACATGTGGGGCGTTCTGAAGGCCGCCAAGAAGATCATCGTCGAGGTCAATGAGAATATGCCCATCGCTCTGGGACACCAGACCCAGCTGAACCTGTATGGTATCGATTACGTGGTGGAAGGTTCCAATCAGCCGCTGGCTGAGCTTCCTGACAAGCCGGGCTCTGAGATCGATAAGATGATCGCCAAGCACGTTGTGGAACGCATCCGTTCCCACAGTACCCTGCAGCTTGGAATCGGCGCACTGCCCTCCACCATCGGCAAGATGCTGGCGGAATCCGATGCCCGTAACATCAACGCTCACACCGAGATGTTCGTCGATGCATATGTGGATCTGTTCGAGGCCGGCAAGCTCACCGGAAACAAGAACGTAGACAAGGGGAAAGCGCTGTACACCTTCGCAGGCGGAACCCAGCGGCTGTACGATTTCATCGACAATAACCCCATCTGCTGTAATGCGCCGGTAAACTACGTGAATAACGTACATATCATATCCAGCATCAAGAACTTTATCTCAGTCAACAGCTGCATCCAGGTCGACCTCTATGGTCAGGTCTGCTCCGAGTCTGTTGGACATCAGCAGATCTCCGGAACCGGCGGCCAGCTTGACTTTGTTATGGGAGCATTCCAGTCCGAGGGCGGCAAGAGCTTCATCTGCACGCCGTCCACCCGCAAGCTTCCTAACGGAAACAAGGAATCCCTCATCGCACCGATGCTGAAGCCGGGCGCCATCGTCACCACCCCGAGAATGGCCACCCACTACATCGTCACCGAGTACGGTGCAGCGGACCTGAAGGGTAAGTCCACCTGGGAGAGAGCAGAATCCCTGATCAACATCGCTCATCCGGACTTCCGTGAGGAACTGATCCAGAGTGCAGAGCGCATGGGAATCTGGAAGAACACCAGTAAGACTTCCTTCTGATGAGGCATAAGAAAGGTTGAGAATTATGGGAACCACCCTGAAGAGAAAACTGCTGACCGTGATGCTGGCCATCGCGGTGGCCTTTGTGCTCCTGGCGGCCACGGAGACCCACTCCAGCGCTGCATCGGGAAAGTACTGGATCAAGATCAACAAGAACAAATGCTGCGCCACGGTGTACAAGAAGTCCGGCGGCAAGTGGAAGCCCTATCGGGCCATGGTCTGCGCCGTGGGCAAGAAGAGCACACCCACTCCCAGCGGGACCTTCTACCTGGGCAGCAAGTTCCGGTGGATCCGCATGGTCACCGACGGCAACACCACCTTCGAGCAGTACACCACCCGTTTCTACGGGGAATATTACATCCACTCACCGTGCTACAGCGAGCCCAGCAAGAATAAGGAAAATGCACACACCTTCTACACCCTGGGCACTCACGCCACCCACGGCTGCGTCCGGTTCTGTGTCATGGACGCCAAGTGGATCTATGAGAACTGCCCCAGCGGCACCAAGGTCACGGTCTACAGCAGTTCCAAGTCCGGTCCCTTGGGCAAGCCCAAGAAGATCAAGTACGTGAAGAAACACGGCCGCGCATGGGATCCCACGGATCCGGACCCGAAAAACCCGGTGTTCAAGATGCGCAAGCCCCAGTTCACCATCAACAAAGCCAAGAAGGTCAAGTACGGTAAGAAGTACAGTCTCACCAAAGGCGTCAAGGTCATGAATACCAACGCCATCCAGGACCTCACAAGCAAGATGAAGGTGACCAAGCTCACACGAAACGGCAAGACCATCAAGGTGAAGAACTTCAGCACCAAGAAACTGGGCAAGTATAAGGTGACCTACTACGTCAAGGACAAGTACTGCATCAAGTCTGGCGGCAAGGGCACCAGCAAGACCTTCACCTTCCAGGTCATCGACAAGAGTTCCATCACCGGAACCGCAAACAAGAAGGCAGACGTAAACGATACCCTGAATCTTCTGAAGGGGGTCAAGGCCAAGTCCCTGAGCAAGAACCTCACCTCTTCCATCAAGGTATCTGTGAAACTTCCGGACGGCACCACCAGGAACCTGTCCGCTGAGGATGCCAAGGCTTACCTCATCGAGCAGAGCGGAACCTATAAAGTCACCTACACCGTGACCAATCCGTATCCGAAGAAGAAGGTCACCAAGACCATCTCCATCACCGTGGCGGAGCCGGAACCGGAAACCCCGGAAACGCCGGATCAGCCGTCGACTCCGGAACAGCCGGAAAACCCGGGCGGATCCACCGAGCCGGTGGCACCGGAGACACAAACCAGATAAGATTTACGGGAAGCGGCCGACGGTCGCTTCCTTACTCATAAGATGAAAGGAAACCCTATGCAGAAATACATCGAAGACATTGAAATGACTGTCCTGGAGGAGGTCGCCCGTAAGATGGCCGCCGCCGCCAAGACCGCGCCCAAGGCCAGCGGCGTGGATGACATAATGATCGCTATCGTAACCGGCGAGGAGAAGGACCGCATCGCGGATAAGATGATGGAACTGGGCATCCAGTACGATGAGGAATTCATTCGTCGTGACGCAGACCAGCTGCGGGGCTGCAAGATCGCCGTCCTGTTCGGTCTGAAGGAGACCCCCTTCGGTCTACCCAACTGTTCCTTCTGCGGATTCAAAAACTGCGCTTACATGAAGAATGCCGGCGGGCAGTGTGCCCTCGGCATCACGGACTTGGGCATCGCCATCGGATCCGCCGCCTCCATCGCAGCGGACAACCGCATCGACAACCGGGTCATGTACTCCATCGGCAAAGCCCTCAGCGAGCTGAACGATGTATTCCCGGAGAGCGCCCATGTCTGCTACGGCATCCCTCTTTCCATCAGCTCCAAGAGCATCTTCTTCGACCGGGGACCAGGGGCAGTGTTGCGGTGATCCGCCAAAAAAAGCAATAAATAAGCGCCATATCGTTATTAGGCGATATGGCGCTTTCCTTTGCAATTACTTGCTTCTATGGGTTACTCGGCTTCGGTACCCAGCAGGCCGATCTCCTCGGCGAAGGGCTTCATCCCCTCGATGCAGATCTCTGCCACGTCCCGGACTTCCATGCCCAACCGCGCGCAGCCGTCCTTGATGACCTCGCGGTCGCAGCCTGCCGCAAACTTCTTGTCCTTGAATTTCTTCATCAGACTCTTCACGGTCAGGTCCGTGATGCCATGGGGCCGCATCCTGGCGCAGGCCTGGATGATGCCTGTGAGCTCGTCCACGGTGTAGAGGCTCTTCTCCATGTCCGTCTCCGGCTCCACGTCGTTGCACAGGCCGTAGCCGTGGGACAGGATCGCCCGCACGTCCACCGGGTCCACACCGGCCTCAAGCAGAGGCTCCTCCGTGTGATGCAGGTGCTCCTCCGGGTATTTCTCATAATCATAATCATGCAGGTAGCCGATGGCCATCCAGTGCTCCTTGTCCTCGCCAAAGTGCTCCGCCATGGCGCCCATGGCAGCCATCACGTTCAGGGCATGGATCCGCAGGGACTCCTCGGTCACCATGGAATCATTCAGTTCCTTTGCTCTCTCCAGTGTCAGCATTATTATTCCTCCTCTTACACAAAGCCTTCCGGAATGGTCCCGGGCTCTGGTTTTTCTCTGTCTATTAGTATGTATTCTTTTGATGGTTTTGTCAATTCTAATTGTTGCTCTGCCTGTCAGGGTATGTTACTATCAAATCAAGTTAGATTGTAATCAGGAGGATGAGTATGAACAATATCGTAATTCGTGACTACGAGCCCCGGGACAAGGAGTTCGTGCTGAATGTAAATGAGATCAACGTGGAGGTCCTGTCTCCCATGGACGAGGAGAAACTCGCCTACTTCGTGAAGAACGCCGCCCTGTTTCAGACGGTGGAAGTAGACGGCACACCGGCAGCCTTCCTTATTGCGCTTCGGGAGGGGCTGGCTGACTACTGGAGTGAGAATTATAAGTGGTTCTCTTCCCAGTATCCTTCCTTCCTCTATGTGGACCGCATTGTCATCGACGAGCCTTTCCGCCGCCTGGGTCTGGGTCAAAAGCTCTACGAGGGTGTGTTTGCAAGAGCTTCCGAGGCCGGCCTGCCGGTGGTCACTGCAGAAGTGGATATCGAGCCGGTCTATAACGATGCCAGCATCCGGTTCCACGAAGCTATGGGATTCGAAGAGGTTGGACAGCAGATCATCCGCGGCGGCAGCATCAAGGTCTCCCTGCGGGCCAAGACCTTGTAGACCGGGCATATTATTATACCAATCAAAACAGGCATCCATTTTGCGGATGCCTGTTTTGTTATGGTAATATTTTCCTTAATTGACGGACCTCAGGATGTCGATAAGCCGGTTCAGCTCTTCTTTGCTGTAATACTCCAGCTCGATGGTTCCCTTCTTGCCCTTCTGGTTGATGGAAACCTTGGTCCCATAGATGTCCTTCAGCTCCCGCTCCACACTGAGGGTGTCGGCGCTCTTGGACCTCTTCGCCGGTTTCTTCTTCGGCTTTCCGGAGGCTGCAACCAGCTTCTCGACTTCTCTGACGGAGATCCCGTCCTCCACCACCTTCTTACAGATGGTATCCCGGAGTTTGGCATCGGTGACATTTACCAGAGCCCTGGCATGACCGGTGGTCATCTTCCCCTCGATCACCAGGTCCTGTACGCTGGTGGGGAGCTTCAACAGTCTGAGAGCATTAGTAATATAAGGTCTGCTCTTACTGACGCTCTTGGAGACCTCCTCCTGGGTCAGTCCGTAGACCCGGATCATCTCATTCAGACCCTCTGCTTCCTCGATGGGATTCAGGTCTTCCCGCTGCATATTCTCGATGATGGCAACGAGCATATTCTCTTCATCGGTGAATTCTCTGATAATGCACGGAACCGTTGATAATTCAGCGATTCTGGCAGCTCTCCAACGGCGTTCTCCGGCCACGATCTCGTAGTATTTGCCGCTTGGTCTGACCACCAGTGGCTGAATGATCCCATGAGCCCGGATGGATTCTGCCAGCTCTTCGATCTTTTCTTTGTCGAAGAGTTTACGGGGCTGATTCTCGTTGGGCTTGATCTCATTGATATCAATATAGATGATGGTGTTTCCGTCTGCAGTCTGAACTTCCTTCTCTGTGTTCTTGGATGTGGTCGGAGCCTGGTCAGCAAACAGTGCATCGAGTCCTCTGCCGAGTCCTCTGCTCTTGGTACTTCTTCCGGCCATTATTTCTCTCCTTCCCATTCAAGGAACTCTTCTGCAAACTCACGGTAAGCAGCCGCACCTTTTGATCTGGGATCATACTCTACGATTGGCATTCCAAAGCTTGGCGCTTCTGCCAGACGAATGTTTCTGGGGATCACTGTGGAATAAACCTTGGATCCGAAGTACTTCTTTACCTCCTGTACGACCTGTATGGACAGGTTGGTACGGCCATCGAACATGCTGAGTACGACGCCTTCGATCTCCAGATCCTGATTCAGGCTCTTCTTGACCAGCTCGATGGTGCTCATCAGCTGGCTGACTCCTTCCAATGCATAGAACTCGCACTGGATCGGGATCAGAACGCTTTCCACTGCAGTCAGTGAGTTGATGGTCAGAAGTCCCAGTGAAGGCGGACAATCAATGAAAATAAAGTCATAGTCATCTCTTACTTTATCAATCGCCTTCTTCAGTCTCTTCTCGCGGCCCTCAAGCTGTACCAGCTCGATCTCCGCTCCGGCCAGGTCCACGTTTGCAGGGATCAGGTCCAGATTCTCTACGTCGGTATGAATGATGGCCTTACGGGTATCGAAATCATCTTCGATCAGAAGTTCATATACCGTGTAATCCAATTCCTTCTTCGAAACTCCGATTCCACTTGTGGTGTTGCCCTGTGGGTCGATGTCCAGCATCAGCACTTTCTTCCCCTTCAGCGCAAGGCAAGCACCCAGATTAATGTTGGTGGTGGTTTTCCCTACTCCGCCTTTCTGATTAAATATTGCAATTGATTTTCCCAATGTATACCTCCTAACAGAGCATACCTCACTCTTGTCCCATCTATTATATTACAGGGTGATTCTTTTTACAATGTTTTCACGAAAAAAGTCGATGTTTCACGTGAAACATCGACTCTATAAGCGCTTATTTGATTGGCTCTTTACCAGGTTTTCCAGGGGTTCTGGGATATTTCTTCGGGGTCTTTTCTTCTTTATAAAGAATTATTAAGGAATGGTGATTCCCGGCGATCTCCACTTCTTCCACACCGTCTACGCTGCCCCCCAGTGCTTCGATGGCTGGCATGGCACGGTCCAGCTCTTCCTCCACGTCGCTGCCTTTATAGGCGATGAAGTAACCCCCTTCTCTCACCAGAGGCAGACAGTATTCGCTGAGCACTGCCAGGTCCGCTACGGC
>CAMOGZ010000030.1 GCA_946614405.1 uncultured Eubacterium sp.
TGCGGTCAATGATGCATGCCAGCGTGGTGGACTTTCCGTTTCCGGCGGATCCGGTGATCAGCACCAGTCCCTTCTTATTGTCCGCCATGGACAGAACGCTCTCCGGGATCCCCAGCTGTACCGGGTCCGGCAGTCCAAACCGGATCACGCGGATCACCGCCGCAAGGGAGCCCCTCTGGCGGAACACATTGACACGGAACCGTCCCATGTCACGGATGGCAAAGGAGAAGTCATCGTCCAGCCCGGCATCTACATTGGTTTTGCTCCGTCCGGACACCTCGTAGATCTCGTTGATGATCTCTGCCACATGCTCCGGCATCAGCCGGTCGCCGTCTCCCCGCTCCTGATGCCCGTTGCACTTCATGGTCACCGGGATACCGGCGATCAGGAAGATATCCGCAGCATCTTTCCGGATGGCCTCCTGTAATATATCATGAATCTTCATCTTAAACCTCACTCTCCGTTCCACAGACTGCCGATGTCGGTATCTTCTTCCCATTCGCGGTTGATCTTCCAGTAGCGCACGCGATAGGAGCGGCTTGTCTCTTCCAGTCCAATGGACAGAATGTATCCCGCCTCAGAGATCTCCACGTCGTAGATCCCGCCGGTCTTCCTGGCGCCGGAAAGGGCCTCCAGGCTCTTCCCTTCCGCCCTGAGTTTTCCGGCCTCCTCCAGGAGCTTCTCCCCCTGGACTTCCACTGCCGTTCTGGTGCTGACGGTCTCGGCGTACTTTTCGGCCAGGGCTTTGTCCGCGTGGGCCGTGGTATAGGTCAGGGTCGCCAGTACCACCAGGCAGATGGTGATGACCGTAAGAAGCAGTGCCAGCGGTCCGAGTTTTACCGGGATCTGTTTCATGGTCTCACCCCCTTCACGTATACTCCCGTGTCAAGGGAGTATGTGGGCAAGTCCTCGTTCTGATAATAGACCTCGATGGTCCCGGGCACAAAGCCTTCCTGCCCGGCCTTCTGCTTCCAGGTGACGGTCAGACGATATGCACCCTCTTTGGACGGTTTCAGATCCCGGTCATAGAAACAGTCGATGACTGTCTGGCCGGACTCCTCCCGCAGGGTCTCATTACCGTTGTCCAGAAGTTCCGCCAGCTCACTTGCACTGCCCGATGCCGTCACAGCAGTCTGGGCATTCTCCGCCAGACAGACCGCATCAGTAAGCCGCATGGCCTCTACACTCTCTTTCCGGGAGGCGCCGAAGACCTGGGTCAGGATCAGGATCACCATGACGAAGATCAGGATCATCACGATGGTTTCTATATAGAAGGATGTGATATGCTTTTGCCTGTTCATCGCTCCTCCCCTCTTTCCGTATCAATGAGAACGCGTCCGGCATCCGTCTCGATCTCCAGGACGGATCCGGATCTCTCATGGATCTTGAAGATCCCGGTCTCGCCGATCACCTGTCCCTGCTCTCCGCTGACAGGCGCCTGGGTCCGGTTATAATCCTCCATCAGTTTCCCGTCATGGAGAAAGATCCTCTGAGCATATCCCGTGTCACCGTCTTCGATGACCAGTACCGGACCATCTCCGCTTTCTGATACGGAGATCTTTCCGAATTCTCCCGCCTTGCCGCAGGCGGCAAGATAGGAGATCATGGCGCGCTTGGTATTATTGTCATTCTGGACCAGCACGGTATTCTGATAGGTTCGGGCACCAAAAACCACCAGCAGAAGAAATCCTGCCAGAAACAGTGCCGCGATACCGATGGTATACAATCCCAGGAGGGAGCTTTTCTCTTTCTTCATTGTGAATCTCCCTTCCGCTGCGTGACCCGGATGTCCGGGGGCAGATTCGACGCAAAGGCCTCGTAGGTCACGTAGAAATCTCTGGTATTGATCTGAAGGCCGTAATTCTCCTTAAGATATGCCAAATCAGAAGGGTACGCCCCTTCTACCACGTAACACTGCATGGCGCTGCGAGCCACTGCACTTTTCACCGCAGATGCACTCTCCTCATTGATATCCCTGGCCGGAACACGGCCTGCCCAGTACAGGAAGGCCCCGATGACCACGATCAGGATCAGGATAAGGAGGATCAGCGGTTTTCTATTTTTGATCTTATCTGAATACATATCCGCTCCTTATCCAATGGAGTTCATCATTCCGATCAGCGGGAGCATCACACTCAGGAGGGACAGTCCCACTGTGATCATCAGCACTCCGGAAAGTACAGGGTCCACGGTGGATACCAGACGGTCCACCTGATTCCCGCAATTCTCTTCCAGAAGAGCCGTCAGACGGGCCAGGACGGATTCCATATCGCCGCCCCGTTCACCTGCCAGAAGCATTCTTCCATAGACCGGCTCAAACAGTTCCTCGTCATATGCCGCCTGGGCGAAGCTGTGCCCTTCCTCCATACGGTGAACGCATTTCTTCAGCACTTCTTCCACCGGCTTGCAGTCTGTCATGCCGATACTGTCGATCACGGCCATATCCTGCATCTCACCGCTGGCCAGGAAGATCTCCAGCGCAGAGGTAAAACGGAACATTCCCATGTCCTTCAGGATCGAACCGGCAACGGGGATCTTCCAGAGATACTTCTCCACTGCGGCTTTGTTCCCGCTGCGCCACATCAGGGCGCCTGCGATCAGCAGCACCGCCAGGATCACGATGACGATAAGAGCCACCCAGCTCAGGACATAGGCCCAATGGATGTATCGGTACGTGGAAACAGCAAGGCTTCCGGTAAGATTGTTATATACCTGAGTAAATGTAGGCAGTACCAGGGCCAGCATCGCCGCAAGAACCAGGACGATCAGGATCATCATGGCTGCGGGATAAGTGACCGCCGCCTTCAGTTTCTCTGAGATGGTCTTCTGATCCTGGTAATAGCGGGACAGCCGGAACAGGACATCCTCCTGCCTGCCGGACCGCTCTCCTGCCTGGATCATCTTGATGGCATATTCCGGAAAGATCCCGGTCTCCTCCATGGCATGGGAGAGACTGTTTCCTTCCTCCACCAGCTGACTCATCCGGATCATCGCCTGCCCGAGGACACCCTCATGCTGGCTTCCCTGTCCGAGAAGGCGGATCGCCTCATCGGTCTGAATCCCGGCGTGGGCCATTCTCGCCATACTTTCGCAGAATGCGCTGACGCCCAGATTATCTAATATCTTTCCACGACTCATAATTCACTCCATTTAATAATTGTACACATCACTGTAATTGCTGCCGTCTCCAATGAACTTGGAATCCGTCCCGCCGGCTGAGAATGTCATGTCCAGGCGATTCCATTCCTTCCCCTTCACCTCGAACTTGACGGTGACCCATCCGGTCTCTTCCGTATAAAACATGTTCCAGGCATGATAGAGGTCATTGGGTGACACGTATCCGAAGATCACCTTGGTGGGGATCCCCTGACTTCGCAGCATAGCTGCGGCCAGGGAAGCATAGTCGAAGCAGATGCCTTTGCCGGTGGACAAAGTCTCATCCGGCGTGGGTAGATATCCCTGCTTCACATTCTCTGCCTTCTCGCGGTCGTATTTGACGTTGCTGGTAATATACTCGAAAACCGCGGTCACCACTTCATTCACGTCATCTGCTCCGGCAGCCAGCTCCTTTGCCTTCTTCACACATTCGGAGTCCTTGTTGTAATTGACATAGTCGCTGGGACGCAGGAATGGGTCGAATTTATTCTTGATCTTGACTTCCGCCTCCGTCTGATACAGACAGGCATATTTGTTTCCACTGATGTTTTCCATGATGCGGAATGTATAGGTCCCGTTTCCGCACTGCAGCGGGAATACGGAGGGATCTCCGTCGGAGTCGATATCATAATTGTAGGTATCGTCTCCTTTCAGGACCTGGAACTTAAGTCGTTCCCCGGATTCAGCGGAAACCGCCACGTATCCTTTTTTTACAGCAGAAATATCGATCATCGCTCCCTCGTAGCCTTCCGCTTCATCTTTGTGGAATTTGGACTTGGCCATCTTGGGTGCTTTGTACTCTCCGGCTTTGTCTTCGGACTTGGTCTCCGGTGCAGCCTTCGTATCCGGCTCCGCAGAAGTTGCCTCGCTGCTACCTCCGCCGCAGCCGGTCAGTACAATGATCAATGCAAGAATCACCGCTATGTACTTGTTCAATCGCATTGCATCACCGCCTTTATTCCTCTTCCGGCTTCTCCTGTGCGTCCTCTTCTTCCAGGGCGCTCTCATAGGCTGCAAGCCTTTCCAGTAGTTCCGCCTCTTCTCTGCGTTTCTTACCACGCAGCACGAAGAATACGATTCCCAGTGCGATGATGGCGATCAGTGGGATCAGATCCAGAATGCAGAATCCCAGGCTGGTATTCTCAATCAGATGCTCCATTCTTGTCCCCCTCTGTCTCCTCTTCTGGTGTAAACTCTTCGATCAGTGATTCCCGGTATGCCTTTCGCAGCTGCCGGTCCTTGACGGCAAAAACCGCCAGGACTGCCGCTGACAGGGCTCCGAAAACCCCGGTCAATATGTTATAGATCATCTTTGATTCCTCTCCTTCAGTCTCACGCTCTGCTCCGCCTCAGCGATCCTGGTGCGGAGGTCAAAGAGCTTTCGGTCGTAGTTCAGGAAATATCTGCTGAATCCCAGTGTCAGGATCAGAAATGCGCCCATCAGGATGGCATGCATGACGCAGTCTCCGTTCTCGCCCGGACCCGGTGCAAGAGGCGTGTTTTCATCCACGATCAGATCCTCTGCGGGCATATCCTCCACCACGGTGATCCGAAGGCTCTCATCGGATGACTCATCTCCCTCCTCCTGGGTCAGTTCCTGTCCGGTATCCGCATAGGTGTATATGCTGTAGTCGCAGATCTCATACAGGCCAATGGATACTGAGGCACATAGGATCAATGATAATAAGATGGTCACGATTTGTTTTCTCATGATATAAACCTCTGAATATTAGAAATAGTTCCTATCTTTAAAGACGGACGAATCCGGCGATCTGGTCCACCCTTTCTTGTATCACTGAAGTGTCATCTTCAGGTGAAGGGTGTTCCCGATGTGATCCGGCACATATACGTCCAGGTTCTCCTTGGGATAACGGAATTCGATGACTCCGGTATCCTCGTGGCAGGCCTGCGGCTTCACGATCTTTCCGGACTTCGTCTGTCCGTAGACTCCGTCATAGTCGACGCCGATGCCGTTGTCCTTCACATACAGACTGACCTTCTTCCCCACGATCGTACTCTTCACAAGCTTCGGTCCCTCTGCATCGACACTCTCCACTTTCATGCTCTGTACCTTCTTCTGTCCGTTGAAGAGAACCACTTCCACATCCAGCGTACCGTTTCTGGTAGGCTCGATGGTATAATTGTGTCCATCCTCCTCATATACAGGAAGAGGATAGTCATTGATCTTGGCCATGACACTGCGGACCGGGAATACGGAGCTGACACTCAGCTCGTAGACCGGAAGCTTCCGGATCCCGTCTTCCTTCAGTGTGACCTCATACTTCGGCGGGATAAACAAAAGCGGAAGCATCAGGAACAGGATGATGGCAATGACCAGAACGGCCTTCTGGAGGAAGAACCGCTCCTTCCGATAGTCACTGTAGGAAGACAGTGCTTCCATGGGGACCGAGTTCGGCTCCACATCACATGACTCGAAGATATCTTCCAGCATTCTGGATGCTGACAGCGCGTCCATTTTCGATGGATCATGCTCGTTATGATTCATGTTCACTTGTCTCCCTCCTTTCTATCGAAAATCTGCCAGAAGCCGTTCCAGATGTTCTTTTCCGGCTTTCAGATAACGTTTCACTGAGCTTCTGCTCACATTCAGCTGATCGGCGATCTCATCCAGCTGCATATTCTGGTAATACCGCATGATGATCGCCTGGGACTCCGTCACCGGCAGACTCATGATCTGCTCCATGATGTACTTTCGGGAGTCCACCTCCACGGCCTCTTCCTCCGGCCGTCCTTCCTGGCTGTGGATACCTTCGATCTCCGCGATCCCCTCTTCCACCATACCGCCGGATCCCAGTTTCTTCTTCATGTCGTAGCAGACGCGGAAATTGATCCGTCCGAGCCAGGCGATAAAGAGCTCCGGATCCCGGAGTCGGTTGATGTTCCGGAGGACCTGGATGAAGGTCTCCTGCAGGGCGTCCTGAGCCAGGTATTCATCCTTCAGATATCGGTAGGAATACCGGTACTGTTTCTGGTAGGTGGCGGCATATAACTCGGCGAACGCATTGCTGTCACCGTGCTGCGCCTTCACCACCAGATCACCCAGATATTTATAATCTAAATTTTCCATCTGGATCAGCCCCCTTCCTCTGCCCTTTTATCGGAAAGGGCGATCAGGCCGGTCAGTTCTCCCAGACGTTCTTCCGTGTTCAGTGCGGTTCCGATGGTACAGCGGATCTCCCGTTCCGGCTGCATCTGGTTATGATTCCGGATCCGGTTCCCCAGGGTATCCATGAACTGCTGCATAGCATCCCTGTCGCAGTCCTGGAAAATGGCAAGGAACTTGTTTCCTCCGTTCCTTCCCACGAAACACCGGTTCATGGAAAGGTCCAGGATGATGTCGGAGAAATGCTGGATCACCTCGTCTCCGGCCTCGTGGCCGTAGGTCTCATTGATCACCGGAAGGCTGACCAGATCTATGGTCGCACAGGCCATCTTCTCCGGGATTTTCCGATGGGCGTACTGGCTGATGTAAGCATCGCAGCTATAGCGATTGGCGATCCCCGTCAGCGGGTCGGAGAAGACTGCATTGTCCAGCTCCTTATTCTCCCGGCGCAGAGTCGTGAAGGATCCGAAATCAAGGAACATGAAAATAAAGGATGCTCCCAGTGAGATCCATAGCGCGATGCACAAAGTCCGGACGTGGACGTCCTGTGCCGCCATCTGATATAATTCTTTGTCCCGGAAAATCACAAACAGAGAAAAGCCTGCTATCGCAACATAGAGAAGCAGCTGTAATGTTTTGATCTTGTCAAAATTCTTCATAGATACTCTTCACTCACACTTTCCTGATGTACCAGCGTCCCAGACGGAATATGATCCGTCCTTTGATCTGGCGCAAATTGACTTCACCGAAGGTTCGGGAATCCATGGATCCCTCACGGTTATCTCCCAGAACGAATACATTGCCTTCGTTCACCTGGTAGGGGTAGATCACGGCGCCCGTTTCTTCTTCCGTGCGGCCTGCTCCCCAGGGGTCGTACAGTTTGGCTCGGTTCACCAGAACCTCTCCCTGGTGCAGATCCACCTCATCACCGCCCAGGGCCACGACCCTCTTGATATAATATTCCCCCGACGGGACCCGCATGGTCACGATGTCCCCGGGCTGATAACTCCGTCCGATCCGGAGATATACCACGATCTCCTTGTCCTTCAGGGCCGGGCTCATGGAGTCCCCCCCGATCACGGAAAGACCGATGATAAAACGAAACAGAACAAACACGGCGATCACAAGTACGATGAACTTGAAACTGTCGTGGAGCCATTCCAGCTTATATCCATTAAATCTTTCCAGAATTCGTCTTCTTTGCATTGGTCATCTTTCTATCTGTAAAGACGCAGATCCGGGGCCGAATGGATCACCTTGCGTCTCATCTCTCATTTACGGTCTTACGATCTGCTTCTCAGTCAGCAGAAGCTGTTCAAATTCCTCCGCGGGAAGAGGCCTGGAGAAATAATGTCCCTGGATCCGGTCGCAGCCGGTCTCCCGGATCATGCGATACTGCTCCTCATTCTCCACACCTTCTGCCACCACCGGAACCGAAAGGAAACGGGCGATCTCCATGATCAGTTCGATCATGCGGATGCTGCGTTCATCCTTCTCAACATTCCGGATGAAGGACATATCCATCTTGATCACATCGATGGGCATGGTGGACAGCATACTGAGGCAGGAATACCCCGAGCCGAAGTCATCCAGCTCGATCCGGAATCCGTCCTCCCGCAGCCCCTGCAGAGCAGCCATCAGCTGGTCCACATCTTCCGAGTACGCGGATTCTGTGATTTCCAGGAGGAAATCCTTCGGATCGATCCCATAGCGTTCCACGAGATCCGACATCCGCTTCCGCAGATTCTCATCATACACATCGATACGCGAGACATTAACAGAAACCTGGATGGTAATGCCCCATTTCTCCTTCCACTGGCCAACCAGTCTCGCGGTCTCCTCCCAGACATAGGAGTCAACACGGTGGATCATGCCATTCCGTTCAAAGAGGGGAATGAAGATCCCGGGGCTGACCATTCCAAACTGAGGATGATTCCACCGGATCAGGGCCTCTGCGCTGCTGAGCACTGGCTCTTCTCCTGTGATATCGAACTTCGGCTGGAAATAGACGATGAGCTGTTTGTCCTGGATCGCCTCATCGATCCCGTGGATCAGTTTCTCTTCGAAGAGTTCTTTCTCATGTAATTCCGTATCATAATAGGATATGTTGCGGTTAAAGTCATTACTGCGGCTGTCACAGGCATATTTGGCCATGTCGAACTGGTGCGGAACCGACAGAGACTGGTCCACGTTCTGATATACGCCGACCCGGAACCGGATCCGGGCTACCTCCGACAGACGGGACAGGTCCTCCTCCAGCTTCCTGTGGAGTTCTTCATAGTTATCACTGTGCCTGCGGTAGACGAAGAAGGTGTCCCCGGAGGCGCGGCATGCGATGCCGATGCCGGGCTGAAGACTGACCTTCAGAGATTCCCCGATGGTCTTCAGGACGGTGTCACCGAACTCCCGGCTCTGAAGCTCGTTCAGAAGTCGGAAGTGGTCGATATCGATGACCACGGCGTCGATACTGCGGGAAAGGTCATACTGGCGGACCTGCTCTGCATATTCGAAGAAATAGTCCTTGGCATAGAGCCCCGTCAGAGGATCCCTCTCTGTGGACTGAACGATCATCCGCTTCTCGGACAGTTCAATGTTCTTCCATACGCGAGTCCGGATCACCTCAGGCGAATCGTAAGGCTTGGGGATGAAATCCACCGCGCCCAGGCGCAGTGTCTCCACCTCCGCCGACTTCTCTGATGTAAGGACGATCACCGGCAGGTCCTTCAGCTTGTCATCTCCGTGCATGATCTCCAGAAGCTGATAACCGTCCATCACGGGCATTATCAGATCCAGCAGGACACAAGAAAGATGACGTCCTCTTTCACGAAGGATCTCCAGTGCTTCCTGACCGTTTGCGGCATAGTGTATATTATAGTCCGGGGCCATGATCTCCCCGAGGATCTCACGGTTCAGCTCGATATCTTCGACAATAAGTATTTCTTTTCGGATGTTTTCCGGCCGATACATTCTGTTGTCCATCCTTACCCTCTCCTACTGTCTGTCTGTAATGATCACTGCTCCTGAAAACTTCTGATCTTACTTACGATGTCAGGGTATAGCTGCTTCAGCTGGTCCATCAGCTCCGTCATCTCTTCCCTGGACATCTCCACTTTCCCGCCGGGACGCAGTCCCTCTGTCAGCGGATTGATCAGGTTGGAAAGGCTGGTAACCGACAGGTTGCCGCATACGCCCTTCAGTGCATGTGCCGCCTCAAAGGCCTCCTGGTCTCTGCCACCTTCAAAGGCCTCCACAAGCTGGTCAAATGTGTCCCCATCCGGAAGCTTAACAATGAACTTGCCGATCAGCGTATCGTTCATCAGACGCATGGTTGCTTCTTCATAGTTTCCGCCGATTGCCTCATATAATTCCTTAACAGTCATGATCCGCCCACCTTTCATCTATGCTCTATAAACTTATTACATACCTATACATAGTATATTTTACCATAAAAGACGCAGAGATTGAATCCCTGTTTTCCATTGAAACAGAAAAAGAAGCTGCCAAATGCGACAGCTTCCTGTATTTCATATTATTTTAGAAGTTCCATGCCAGCTGATCTGTCTCCGGCAGACCGTCGAACACGCCATGGCTGCGGAGAACTTCCACCACGGATTTGGTGAGTTTGGCCCGGTTCATGGCATCCTCCACCGTGTCAAAGGGCTTCTCTTCATAAGCTTCATACAAAGACTTCGCCGCGGTCTCTCCCACTCCGTTGAAGGCCACGAAGGGCAGCAGCACCTTTCCGTCTTCCTTCCAGAACTTCAGGGCTTTGGATGCGCCGAGATGTGCGTCCACGAACTCGTAGCCTCTGCTGTACATCTCGTAGGCGATTTCCAGTACGATCTGCTCATCCTTGTCCTTGGCGGTGGCATTATTGCCCATGAGCTGGATCTCCTCCATCCGGTCCAGACAGGCCTGGGGGCCCTTCAGGATCACATCCGCATTGAAGTTCTGAGCCACACTGGTGAAGAATGTGGCATAGAATTCCACGGGATAGTAGACTTTGTACCACGCCATACGGAAGGACATCATGACGTAGGCCACTGCATGAGCCCGGGGGAACATGTACTGGATCTTGATGCAGGAATCGATGTACCAGTCCGGTACGCCGTGTTCCTTCATGACCTGCAGCTGTTCCGGCTTCAGAGGACGGTTCTTACGGACGTCCTCCATGATATGGAAGGATGTCTCATTCTCGATCCCCTTCAGGATCAGGTAGTTCATGATGTCGTCTCGTGTGGAGATCACCTCTCGCATGGTGGCGGTCCCGGAACGAATGTAGTCCTGGGCATTGTTCAGCCATACGTCGGTTCCATGGGAAAATCCCGAGATGCGGACCAGGTCTGCGAACTTGTCCGGCTTGGTATTGTCCAGCATCTGCCGTACGAAGGATGTGCCGAATTCCGGGATCGCATAGCTCCCGTGGGTGTACTTGTAGTCGGGGTCCTTGATGTCCAGGGCTTCGATCCCGTTAAAGATGGACAAAACCTTCCGGTCCGAAAGATCCGCCTCCATGGGGTCGATCCCCGTCATATCCTGCAGCTGGCGGATCATGGAAGGCACATTGTGCCCCAGGATATCCAGCTTCAGCAGGTTCTCATCGATCTTGTGATAATCAAAGTGGGTCGTTATGATATCGGACTTCACATCGTTTGCGGGATGC
>CAMOGZ010000031.1 GCA_946614405.1 uncultured Eubacterium sp.
GGCTGTATGATATGATGTTCGGAATCGTCCGGCAGGATTATCCGATGGCGGCGGAAAGCGGGCAGATGGCACTGGTCATCGCTCTGGCCATCGCCATGGGATTTGTCACGGTGGCGGTGATCCACCGATATCTCACCAAACTGAAGGTCCTGACCGCCGAGCAGAAGCGTTCATAAGAACGTCTGCTTATGGCAGTGATAAATAATTATATGAACACTACCACCTTGTGGGACACAACGATATTTGATATAATTTATCTGTAAATATTGATTCTCGTTGGAAATGGAGGAAAAGAGACCATGTTTGACAAATTCGGAAACGATGATAATACCTACAACGTAGATAATTTTGAGTTCATCAAGAAAACGTCCCCGACCGTTGGCGGACTGATCGAGAAAGAGTACAACCGTCAGAAGAACAACGTTGAGCTGATCGCTTCTGAGAACTACTGCTCCGAGGCAGTTCTGGCTGCTTGCGGAAGCTGTCTGTCCTGGAAGTATGCAGAAGGCTACCCGTATGTAAGAGAGATGGGAAACAAGGGAAGATATTACGGCGGAACTGAGTTCGTTGACGAACTGGAAGAGTACTGTGTTCAGACATGGAAGAAGGTCTTCAACACAGATTACCATGTAAACGTACAGCCCCACAGTGGTTCCCAGGCAAACTTCTCCGCATACCGCGCACTGATCGAGCCGGGCGACACCATCCTGTCCCTGCGTCTGGAGAACGGCGGACACCTGACTCACGGTTCTGCAGTTAACTTCAGCGGCAAGCTGTATAACATGGAATTCTACGATGTAGATGAGAACGGATTCATCGATATGGAAGACGTACGGAAGAAGGCTCACGAGCTGAAACCGCAGCTGATCCTGACCGGAGCTTCTGCTTACTCCCGTATCATCGACTTCAAGACATTCTCTGAGATCGCCAAGGAAGTCGGCGCATACTTCATGGTAGATATGGCTCACATCGCAGGTCTGGTAGCTGCAGGCGTCCATCCATCTCCGTTTGGATATGCTGATATTATCACCACCACAACTCATAAGACTCTGAGAGGACCCAGAGGCGGTCTGATCTTCGGAAAGCCGGAACTGGCTAAGAAGATCGACAGCGCTGTATTCCCGTATGCACAGGGCGGCCCGCTGGAGCACATCATTGCCGGTAAGGCTGTTGCTGCTGAGGAAGCTCTGAAGCCGGAGTTCAAGGAATATCAGAAGCAGGTCGTCAAGAACTGTGCTGCACTGGCAGATGAGTTCCTGAAGCTGGGATATAAGATCGTTACCGGCGGAACCGACAACCATGTATTCCTGCTGGATCTGAAGGATTATGCTTTCAGCGGCAAGGAGCTGCAGGCAAGATGCGACGAGAGAGGCATCACTCTGAACAAGAATGCCGTTCCGGGAGACCAGCGTTCCCCGATGCAGACCAGCGGCGTACGTATCGGTACTGCTCCGATGACCACCAGAGGCTTCAATGAGGAAGACTTCCGTGAGGTCGCAAGACGCATCGACGTGATCATCAAGGAACTGGCTGCAGAGAAGGCTGCAGAAGAGAAATAAGGTACTGAAGCTATGAGTATCCGGAGCTGTCATGTTACAGACATGGCAGCTCCTTTATTATTGTCCCCGGAACCCATGATAAGGTTGTAATTGGAAGGGTTTTTTGTTATAATTGTAATATTATTATGGAGTAGAATGTCCTCTCGCAGGAAGAGCCTGCGAAAGGAGAAATGGGGAATACGATATGAAAATTATTCTGGATGGCATGGGTGGAGACAATGCGCCTCAGGCGATCGTGGAAGGAGCGGTAGCAAGCACATCAGAGATGAATCATGAGATCGTTCTGGTGGGTAAGCAGGAGCTTCTGCAGGAATGCCTGGACAAGTGCGGATATCACGGTGACCAGATCACCATCGTCAATGCGGAGGATGTGATCACCAACGATGATGCACCGGTGAAGGCAGTCCGCCGGAAGAAGGACTCCTCCCTGGTAGTTGCCATGAACATGATCCGTGACGGAGAAGGGGATGTGCTCCTCTCTGCCGGAAGTACGGGAGCCCTGCTGGCAGGCGGTCTGTTTATCCTGGGAAGAGTAGCAGGGATCGACCGGCCCACACTGGCCACAGTTTATCCTGTCATCGGCAGTCAGCCGTCCCTTCTGGTGGACACCGGGGCCAATGCAGAGTGCAAGCCCAAGAATCTTCTGGAGTTTGCCATGATGGGCAGCATCTATATGGAGAAAGTACTGGACCGTACCAATCCTTCCGTAGGACTGGTGAACAATGGAACCGAAGAACATAAAGGCACCAGCCTCACCAAGGAAGCGCACCGCCTCCTGAAGGAAAGCGGACTGAACTTCATCGGCAACATTGAGACCAGAGAACTGCAGAACGGCGTCTGCGATGTGATCGTCACAGACGGTTTCACCGGAAACGCCATCATCAAGCTCACAGAAGGCATGGGTCTCATGGTCCTCAGAGAGATGAAGAAACGGTTCATGAGCAGCACCCGTTCCAAACTGGGAGCCATGCTCCTGAAGGAACAGCTGAAGGGAATCAAGAAAGAGTTTAACTATGTAGAGTACGGCGGCGCACCCATTCTGGGAGTCAAGGGCGCCGTTCTGAAGATGCACGGTTCCTCTGATGCGACGGCAGTGATGAAGACCATCCTGAAAGCCGTCCCCTATGTAGAGGAAGACGTAGTAGGAACCATAGAGAGATCCATTCTGGATCTGAGTGAGAACGTAAGCGATGAACAATTCTAGTTTTGAAGAGATAATACAATATCATTTTAATGATAAGGCGCTGCTGAATAAGGCCCTGACCCACAGTTCCTTCTGCAGAGAGCACGGACTGGACAACCGGGAGAGCAATGAACGCCTGGAGTTTCTGGGAGACGCTTATCTGGACGCCATCACGGCGACAGAGCTCTACGAGAGACTGAAGAAGGTAGGCGAAGGGAAACTGACCCGGATCCGGGCATCCGTGGTATGTGAGCATTCCCTTGCTGAGATCGGAAGACGGCTTGACATTGGCCGGTTTCTGAACATGGGCAGAGGGGAAGAAAACAGCGGCGGCCGGCAGAGAGAGTCCATCGTGGCCGATGCCACGGAGGCAGTGATCGGCGCCATCTTCCTGGATGGGGGATACGACGCCGCCCGGGACTTTGTGATCCGGGAGTTCCGTGACACCATTGACAAAGCCCTGGCGGGGAAGCTGTTCACAGACTATAAGACCCAGGTCCAGGAGATCCTGCAGCAGAACGGCACCGCTCCGGAGATCCTGTACATCCTGGATGCCGAAGAGGGGCCGGATCATGACAAGACCTTCTACGTCCACCTGACCTGCAACGGGCAGGACCTGGGCGCAGGCTCCGGCAAGAGCAAGAAGGAAGCGGAACAGAACGCCGCAAAAGCAACGTTAGACGGAGGTTACATTTAATGTATTTTAAACGACTGGAAATGCATGGCTTCAAGTCATTTGCAGAGCCTGTCATAATCGATTTTCATGAAGGTATCACGGCCATCGTGGGACCCAACGGCAGCGGCAAGAGCAACATCAGTGACGCCATCCGGTGGGTCCTGGGAGAGCAGAGTCCCAAGGCCCTCCGTGGAGGGAAGATGGAAGAGGTCATCTTCAACGGTACGGAGACCCGCCGCCCCCGGGGCATGGCAGAGGTCACTCTGGTCATCGACAATTCTGCCGGGATACTGGACATAGAATATAAAGAGGTCGCCTTCACCCGGCGCATGTACCGGTCGGGTGAGAGTGAGTACCTGATCAATAACAATCCCTGCAGGCTGAAGGACATCCGTGAGCTGATCATGGACACCGGAATCGGCGTGGACGGCTATTCCATCATCGGCCAGGGAAAGATCGCAGACATCGTAAGCAACAAGCCCGAGAGCCGGAGAGAGATCTTCGAAGAGTCTGCGGGCATCGTAGCATATAAGAGCCGGAAGGCGGAGGCAGAGCGGAAGCTGGCCGGCACCAGAAACAATCTGGAGCGCATCGACGACATCGTCGGTGAGATCGAGGGCCGCATTGACGGCCTCCGGGAGGACAGCATCAAGGCGAAGCGCTACCTGGAACTGAGAGACCGGTATCAGGATCTGGAGATCAATATCACCCTGAGGAACATCGATAACGCTGAGAAACGCAATCAGCAGTACCGTCAGGATATCGATGAACTGGCCGGCAAGATCGAGGAGATCCGTCAGGGACGGGTGCAGGCGGATGCGGATTCTGCAGAGCTGCAGAAGAAGTCCGCAGCCCTTGAGAATCTTTCCGAGGAAGCGCACCAGAAGCTTCTGCAGAGCATCGAGGAGATCAACAGTATCACCGGAGAGGCACAGCTGAATCAGGAGAAACTGGCAGGGATCCAGCGGGATGAGAATCGTCTTGCCGATGAGATCTCTTCTTTTGCTGAGCGGATCCGACAGTCCGAGGAGGAACTCGCCCGGCTGCAGGAGGAGAAGGAACGCCTGCAGAAGAACCACAAGGAAGCAGAGCAGAACCTCCGGGACAAGGTCTTTGCCTATGAGAAGATCGCCTCGGAGTCCAGTGAATACACCCAGACCATGGATGAAAGCAATGAGCGGATCATTCAGCTGAACGGGATCGCCGCTGCCCGGAAGAGCGAGGCAGCAAGCATCGAGAATTATAAGACGACGCTGGAGCGCAGAAGAGAGCAGATCACCCGGGAATCGGAAGAGACGGAAGCAGCCCTGAAGGAACAGCAGGAGCTTCTGGAGAAGACCCGGAAGGAATATAGTGAAATCAAAGAATCCCGCCGCAAGTTCGAGGAAGAGAACAGCCAGAGGGAGAAAGCCCGCGGGGAAATGGAGACCCGTGAGGATGAACTGAGAGAAGCCGTCGAGAAAGATAAGATCCAGCTCAGTCAGATGGAGTCCAGAAAGAAGACCATCGAAGAACTGGAGCAGAATCTGGACGGATACAATTATGCTGTCAAATACATCATGCGCAGCGGATTGACGGGGATCGAAGGTGTCGTCGGCGAAATGATGGAAGTACCGGACGGTCTGGAGATCGCCATCGAAACGGCTCTGGGATCCGCGATGCAGAACATCGTCTGCGCAGACGACCAGGCGGCCAGAAGGGCCATTACCGTTCTGAAGATGAATAAGTCCGGAAGGTTGACATTCCTCCCGGTAAGCTCCATCCGGGGCAAGTCCGCCAAGGTCCCGAAAGAAGTGTCCGGAGATCCCGGATACCGGGGACTGGGTGTGGATCTGATCGGATTCGATCCCAGATACCAGACAGTATTTGAATATCTGCTGGGCCGGGTCTGCGTGGTGGATAATCTGAACACAGCCATCCGGCTTTCCAAGATCGCCGGATCCGGCGTCCGCTTCGTCACCAAAGACGGAGAGATCATCAACGCCAGCGGCGCCATTACCGGTGGTAAATATAAGAACCAGTCCGCCAATCTTCTGGAGCGGCGAAATGAGATCAGCAGACTGCACAGTGATATCGAGGTGGCCAGAACCAGGCTGGAGAATGACCAGAAGGAGCTGAAGCAGGTTTCAGCGGCTCTGGACGAGCTGGTGATCCAGATCCGTGAGGCAGTGGAGCAGAAGTCCTCTGAGGAGATGACCATTGCTCAGCTGAAGGCGAAGATCGGAGCCCTGGAAGGCAGCATGGAAGACGGCCGCGAGACCATCGACCGCAACAACAATGAGATCAGCACCATTGCCAAGGAACTGGGGGATGCGGACGAGATGATCCTGCGTATGAACCGTGAGGGTCAGGAAGCGGAAGAGGAGATCGAGTCCATCACCAAGGAAATGGAATCCCTGGCAGAGGGTCAGACCGCCAGAAAGCAGGCCATCGATGAGGCCAGTGAGGCCATCACCGAGGCCAGGATCGCCGTGAACCAGTGGGCCGGCCAGATCAGCAACCAGGAACAGCTGATGGAGCGTGTGTCCATCGAACTGCAGGATCAGAAGGATCAGGAGCAGGAACGGAATGCGCAGATGGATAAGATCAGCCGCAGAAGAAACGAACTGCAGTATGGCGGAAGCGAGAACGCAGACCGGATCGAGACCCTGGAGAAAGAGAAAAAGGAGACAGAAGAGTATTTGGCGGAGATCGGACGGAATAAATCCGAGACCGCAGAGAAATTGTCAAAGGTCATGGAGGAGCTCTCCCGTGCGGAGAATGAATCCAATGCCTATAAAGACCAGAAATACCAGCTGGAGATCAAGGCTGCCAAGAACGAGACACAGCTGGATAATATGAAAGAGAAACTCTGGAACGAGTTTGAGATGTCCTACGCCCAGGCGGAGGATCACCGCAAGGAAGACTTTGTGATGACCACGGCCCTGAGGGAAAGCCGCGAGGTGAAGAAGGAACTGAGAGAGATCGGAGACGTCAACGTGGGCTCCATCCAGGAATATGACCAGGTGAGCCAGCGCTACAGCTTCCTGACGGAGCAGCGCCGGGATGTGGTCACCGCCCTGAAAGAACTGGAATCCATCATCGACGATCTGGACAAGACCATCACCCGGTCCTTCCAGGATAACTTCAACAAGGTGGAAGATAAGTTCGAGAAGGTATTCGAAGAACTCTTCGGAGGCGGCCATGCGGAGCTCCGGATGGAGGATGAGAAGGATCCTCTGGAATCCGGCATCGAGATCGTGGCCCAGCCCCCGGGCAAGAAGCTGCAGAACATCAATCTGTTGTCCGGTGGAGAGAAGACCATGACGGCCATCGCCCTGATGTTTGCAGTCCTCGCCACCAAGCCCACACCATTCTGCATCCTGGATGAGGTGGAAGCGGCACTGGACGATGACAATATCGATAAATTTTCCGGATATCTCAGGAAGTTTGCATCCACGCAGTTTGCTCTCATCACCCACCAGAAAGCAACCATGGAGCATGCGGACGTGCTGTACGGTATCACCATGCCGGAGCACGGAGTTTCCAAGGTCCTGAGCCTCCGGATGGGGGACTATGACCCGGATGAATATACAAGTTAAGGAGAGATATTAATGGCATTTATAGCAAAGAAAAAGAAGAGCTTCTTCGGCAGACTGTCTGAGAGGATCAATGACGCACTGTTCATGCACCAGGAGGTGGATGAGGACATGATGGATGAGATCGAAGAGATCCTCATCACCTCAGACATCGGAATGGACACCACCATGAACATCATGGAGGAGCTGAGACAGTACATCAAGGTCAATATGATCACCATGTCGAAGAATGTACGGAAGGCCATCATCGAGATCATCACCAGACTGATGGACAAAGGCGAGCGCAATCAGCTTTCACAGAAGCGGCCCCTGGTCATCATGATGATCGGCATCAACGGAGGCGGCAAGACCACCACCATCGCCAAGCTGGGCAACATGCTGAAAGAACAGGGGAACACCGTGATGTTCGCCGCAGCGGACACATTCCGTGCCGCAGCAGGAGAGCAGCTTGCCATCTGGGGAGACCGGATCGGGATCAATACCGTCCGTCACCAGGAGGGAGCCGATCCCAGTGCGGTTTTGTTCGATGCGATCCAGTCTGCCAAGGCCAAGAACATCGACGTTCTGATCTGTGACACCGCCGGAAGACTTCAGACCAAGAAGAACCTTATGACGGAGCTGGCCAAGATGAACCGGGTGATCTCCAAGGAGTATCCGGAAGCGGAACGGGAGACCCTGCTGGTACTGGACGCCACCAATGGAAAGAATGCGGTGTCCCAGGCCAAGGAATTCAATGATGCGGCCGAGCTCACCGGTGTGGTGATCACCAAACTGGACGGTACCGCCAAGGGCGGCATCGCCATTACCATCGCCGACGAATATGACATGCCCATCAAGTTCATCGGAACCGGAGAAGGCATCCATGACCTGGAAGTATTTGACGCAGCAGAGTTTGCAGGAGGTATCTTCGATGAGTAAGCCGATCGTTGCCGTGGTTGGACGGCCAAACGTTGGAAAGTCAACATTTTTTAACAGTATAGTAGGGCAGAGAGTGTCCATCGTGGAGGATACTCCCGGTGTGACCCGTGACCGGATCTATGCAGAAGCGGAGTGGAACGGGATCCACTTCGGACTGATCGATACCGGCGGAATCGAGCCCGCAAGCACCGACGTGATCCTGTCCCAGATGAGAGAACAGGCACAGATCGCCATGGATATGGCGGACGTGATCATCTTCATGGTGGACGGAAAGGAAGGAATGACCTCGGCGGACGAGGAAGTTGCGGCGATGCTGCGGCGCACCGGGAAGAAGGTCATCCTGCTGGTGAATAAGGTGGACAATCCTACCAAACCGCCAGACAGCCTCTATGACTTCTACACGCTGGGGATCGGGGAGCCCATCCCGGTTTCCTCCGCCAACAAGCTGAACTTCGGAGACGTACTGGATGAAGTGGTCCAGAACTTCCCGGAAGGGGCCGGAATGGAAGAGGACGACCGGGTCCACATTGCCGTCATCGGTAAGCCGAATGTAGGGAAATCCTCCCTGATCAATGCTCTGATCAATGAGAACCGGGTCATCGTCTCCGACATCGCCGGGACCACCAGAGACTCCATCGATACGCCCTTCAAGTGGAACGGACAGGAATATGTTCTCATCGATACCGCCGGCATCCGGCGCAAGAACAAGATCAGTGAGGACATCGAGAAATACAGCGTGATCCGCGCCGTGGCGGCCATCGAGCGCTCCGATGTGTGCGTTCTGATGATCGATGCATCGGAAGGCCTCACCGAGCAGGACAAGAAGATCTGCGGTCTTGCCCACGAAGCAGGCAAGGGCATCGTCATCGTGGTGAATAAATGGGACCTCATCGAGAAGGAGACCAACACCATGCGGGACTTCACCGCCAAGATCAAGGCAGAGCTGCTCTTTGCCACCTATGCGCCGGTGATCTACATTTCCGTAAAAGACCGGACCCGTCTCGGGGAGGTCATGAAGACGGCCAACAAGGTGGCGGAGATCCGTGCAACCCGGATCCCCACGGGACAGCTGAATTCCCTGATCACCGATGCCGTGATGATGAAGCAGCCGCCTTCCGACAAGGGAAAGCGCCTGAAGATCTACTATGTCGCCCAGGTGGGCGTCAAACCGCCTCTGTTCTCCTTCCAGGTGAACAAGCGGGAGCTGATGCATTTTTCCTATTCCAGATATCTGGAAAACCGCATCCGGGAGACCTTCGGATTTGAAGGAACTTCCATCAAATTCGTCTTCCGTGAGAAGAGAGAGAAGGATCAGTAACATGAGTAATGTGAGTTTTGAATTCGTTCTGGTGGTGGTGATCGCCTATTTCCTGGGAAATATCTCACCATCCACCATCCAGGCCCGCATGAGAGGTCTGGACATCAAGAAAGAAGGCAGCGGAAACGCAGGTACCACCAATACACTGCGGGTGCTGGGACCCAAAGCGGCGCTGATCACCCTGGTGGTGGACATCGGCAAAGGCGTTCTGGCGGTCTGCATCGGCGCTGCTTTTGCCGGACGGCAGGCAGCTATGTTCTGCGCACTGGCGGCATTTCTGGGCCATGTCTGGCCACTGCTGCTGAAGTTTAAGGGAGGAAAGGGCGTTGCAGTAGCCTTCGGTGTCCTGCTGGGACTCAACTGGAAGCTGGCTCTGCTGATGCTGCTCATCGTCGTTCTGGCGGTGGTGATCACACGGTATGTGTCCTTCGGGTCCATTATGGGTGCGATCTCATTTCCTTTCGCATGTTACTTCCTGGAGCCGGATTTCCTCTACATCGGAATCATCATGGCTCTCATCGTATTGATCAAGCACAGGAGCAATCTGAGCCGCCTCATCCATGGTGAGGAGGATAAGATCCGCTTCAATCGTAATAAGAAAGGGGAAAAGGAATGAAGAAAATCGGAGTAATCGGAGCCGGAAGCTGGGGTACTGCTCTGGCCATCACCTTAAGCCACAAAGGCCATCAGGTACGCATCTGCGATGTGGACCAGGCCCACATTGCGGCCATGAAAGCAGCCCGGGAAAATGAGAAGTACCTGCCGGGCATCAAGTTCGAGGACAATCTCCAGGTAGTGGATTCCACTGAGGAAGCCCTGGAAGGCGCAGACGTAGCGCTGTTCTCCGCACCGGCACAGCATTTCCGCAGTGCCTTCGAACATGCCATCCCGTATCTGGAGGATGACATGGTCGTGGTAAACGTAGCCAAGGGAATCGAGAAGGGAACTCTGATGAGAATGTCAGAGATCGCCTACATCCTGAAACCGGACGTGAAGTACGTGGTCCTGTCCGGACCATCTCACGCAGAGGAAGTGGGACGTTTCCTGCCGACCACCGTTGCAGTAGCCTCCAAAGACAAAGAACTGGCGGAATACATCCAGGATGTGTTCATGACAGACCGCTTCCGCGTTTACACCAATGAGGATGTCTGCGGTGTGGAGCTGGGAGGCTCTCTGAAGAACATCATCGCTCTGGGCGCAGGCGTGTCCGACGGCATCGGATTCGGTGACAATGCCAAGGCAGCCCTGATGACCCGCGGCATCACAGAGATGGAACGCCTGGGTGTCAAGATGGGCGCCAAGCTGGAGACCTTCGCAGGACTTACCGGAGTGGGCGACCTCATCGTGACCTGCACCAGTATGCATTCCAGAAACCGCCGCTGCGGAATTATGATCGGTGAGGGCGTACGTCCTTCCGAAGCCGTGGAGAGAGTCGGCATGGTAGTAGAAGGTATCACTACGGCGGAAGCCGCCTATGCGCTGGCTCAGAAGC